>CAITOD010000322.1 GCA_903893935.1 uncultured Sphingomonadales bacterium | reverse complement strand
CGGGCCAATAGCCGCTGGCGACGACGACCACTGCATTATCGAGCGCGATGACTTTTTCCACGCCCTTGACCGCCATCGCCGGAGCGTGATCGACCGACAGCAATTTGCCGCCGCGCACCGGCGCGGCGATCACCGTCGCCACGCGCATGTCGGGCAGGGTGAAATCGATGCCGTATTGCGCGTGGCCGTTGACTTTGGCGGGGATGTCGAAGCGATCGACCGGCTTGCCGATGAAGGTGTACTGGTCGCGCGTTTTCAGCCTTGGCTCATCCGCCAGGTTGCGCCGCGCCGCCGCTTCAGCGAGCTCGCCATAGCGCAAGACTTTGCCGCTTTTGGCATGGGTCACTTTGCTCGCCGTCGCGGTCAGCTCGGTTTCGGGAACGCCGAGCCGCTCGGCGGCCGCGCCCAGCAGCGCCTGGCGCGCCGCGGCACCCACCACGCGCATGCTCATTTGCCCGGTGGCGCGAATGGCCGACGACCCCCCGGTCACTTGCACCGGCGCATTGCGCGCGAGCAGCGAAAACACCGCATCGGGCATGTGTTTGACCAGATCGGGATGCCCCGACATCGATGGGACGAACAGTTTGGCAAGCGCGGTGTTGGCAAAGGCATAATCGGCCGGCGCCTGTTCGACCCGCACATGCGCCCAATCGGCATCGAGCTCGTCGGCCAGCATTTGCGCGAGCGCGGTGTGCGAGCCCTGGCCGAAATCGATATGCGGCGAATAGATCGTGATCGAGTCGTCATTGGCGATTTTCAGCCAGCCGGCAAACGAGCTCTGCCCGGCGCCGCTGGTGATATGTTCGGCGCGCGACAGCGCGGCCTTGTCGCCCCACCACACCGAAAAGACGCCGGCACCCACCGCCGCCGCGCCGCCGACCAGAAAATACCTGCGTTTCAGCTTCATGCGCCTGCTCCAGCCACGGCTTTTATCGCCTCACGAATGCGCGGATAGGTTGCGCAGCGGCAGATATTCGTCATCGCGGCGTCGATTTCGTCGTCGCTCGGGTGCGGGGTATGCTTGAGCAGCGCTGCGGCCGCCATCAATTGCCCCGACTGGCAATAGCCGCATTGCGGCACCTGGTGCGCTATCCATGCCGCCTGCAACGGGTGCGGCGCGTCGGGCGCTCCCAGCGCTTCGATCGTGGTGATCGCTTTGCCCGCGATCGTGCCGACCGGCACGCTGCAACTGCGCGCGACTTCGCCATCGATATGCACGCTGCACGCGCCGCACGCGGCGATGCCACAGCCGAACTTCGTGCCGGTCAGCCCCAGTTCCTCGCGCAGCACCCACAGCAGCGGGGTATCGTCTTCGGCATGAAGCGTGACGGCTTTGCCGTTCACCCGGGCTTCGATCGCCATCGGCCTGCTCTCCTCGGATTTTAAACCGTTCATCATAAAGCCCGGGCCGGGGGGCACAAGCTGTTTGCGTGGGCAACTGCGGAGGCATGCTTGCAAATTGGCCGGGCGCCGTTCAGACTGCCCACAAGGCACTTGCGGTTTTCGGAGACGTCATGTTCGATTTTCTCAAGAAGCAGCTGATCGAAGTGATCGAATGGCTCGAACAGCCGGGCCAACTGGCGTGGCGGGTGCCGTTTGCCGACCACGAGATCATGAACGGCGCGCAATTGACCGTGCGCGAAGGCCAGATTGCCGCGTTTTTGAACGAGGGCACGCTGGCCGATTATTTCGGCCCAGGGCTGCACACGCTCGATACCGCCAATCTGCCGCTGCTCACCGATTTGAGGCATTGGGACAAAGGCTTCAAATCGCCGTTCAAATCGGACGTGGTGTTCTTTTCGCTCAAGGAACAGGCCGGGCGCAAATGGGGCACCGCGCAGCCGATTACCGTGCGCGATGCCGAATTCGGGCCGATCCGGCTGCGCGCGTTCGGATCGTTTTCGTTCGCGATCCACGAGATCGATCCGTTCATCAAGCGGCTGTTCGGCACGCTGAGCGAAATGACCGCAGCGACGCTCGAGCCGCAATTGCGCTCGGCGATCCAGACATCGCTCGCGACCGCGCTGGGATCGAGCGGAGTGGCCTTTCTCGACCTTGCCGCCAACCAGCAGGCGCTGTCGGACCGGATCAAGAGCGAAGTCGACAAGAGCTTCGCGCAATGGGGCCTCGCCTGCCCGACCTTCTTTGTCGAGAGCATTTCGCTGCCCGATGAAGTCCAGGCGCATCTCGACAAAGGCAGCTCGATGCGCGTGATCGGCGATCTGGGCCGCTACACCCAGTTCCAGTCGGCCGAAGCGATCGAAGCCGCCGCGCATCAGGATGGCGGCCTGGCCGCGCTGGGTGCAGGCGTTGCGGGGGCGGCGGCGCTCGGCAATGCCATGGCACAAGGCCTTTCGGGCGCATCCGCAGCGGCGAGCGCGCCCTCGCCCCAACCCATGCAAGCCGCATCGGCGCCGGCGCCCGACGTCGATCCGTTCGAACAGATCGAGAAACTGCACAAGTTGCTGACCATGCGCGCGATTACCAAAGAAGAGTTCGACGCCAAGAAGGCTGAACTGCTGAAGCGCGTCGTTTAGCCGAGGGGGCCGATGCCTGACATTTCCTGCCCGTCGTGCGGGGGCGCCGTTCCGCTGCGCCGCGCCGCGCTGCCCTATGCGGTATGCCCGTATTGCCAGAGCCTGCTGGTGCGCGACGATGGCGATTTGCGCGCGGTGGGCAAAAGCGCGGTGCTGCCATTCGATGTCTCGCCGATCGTGATCGGCACGCGCGGCAGCGCCGAAGGTCTGGCGTTCGAAGTGGTCGGGCGCGTGCGCTGGGGCTGGACCGACGGCGCGTGGAACGAATGGCTGCTGGCGATGGGCGACGGCACCACGCGCTGGCTGGGCGAAGCGATGGGCACCTTCATGCTGCTCGCCGAAGCGCCCGAAGTTTGCGATCTGCCGGCAATCAAGGCGTTTGCCGATGGCGGTGCGATCACTCCCGGATACCGCGTGACCATCAACGGGCAGCGCTTTCGCGCGGCCGATATCAAGCAGGCGCGCTGCCTTGGCGGTGAAGGCGAATTGCCGTTCGCGACGCCGCCGGACTGGACAATGACCAGCGTCGATTTTCGCAATCCCGATGGCGGCTCGCTCAGCGTGCAGCGCGATGCGCACGGGACGAGTGCGTGGCTCGGGCGCTATTGCGAGCTCGCCGATCTCAAACCCAGCGGTCTGCGCCGGTTTGCCGACTGGGCCCTGCCGGAGGGGCTGCAATGACCGGGTCGAAAACGATCACATGCCCCAATTGCGGAGGCAGCGTGGCGATCCGCGCGGCGGGCTACACGGTGTCGGTGGCATGCCGGTACTGTGGCGCTTTGCTCGATGTGGCCAATCCCGATGTCCACCTGATTGCGCAATATGGCGAGGCGGTCGCGCAACTGGCGCTGCCGCTGGGCAGTCGCGGCGTGCTGTTCGGCGTCGAATGGGAAGTGATCGGCTGGCAGGAACGGCAGGATTCCTCGGTCAGCTGGACCGAATTCCTGCTGTTCAACCCTTATGCCGGCTATCGCTGGCTGGTTCATGTCGAAAACCACTGGCAATTCGGCACAATGCTGGCCGAAGCGCCGCAGATCGACGACGATGATTGCGTCCGCTGGCGCGGCGAGACATGGCAACTGGCCGATCCGCCCGAAACGACCGAAACCACGCGCGTGCTCGGCGAATTCTACTGGCGCGTAAAGGCCGGCGACCAGGTCGATGCGGCAAGCTTTGTCTGCGGCAGCGAAACGCTGTCGTTCGAACGCAACGCCGACGAAGTGACCTGGACGCACCTCGTGAATTTGCGGCCGAGCGGCATCCGCTCGTCGTTCCGCGCGCCGCCTGCCGACGACGCCGCCGAACCATCCGAAGCAGCGCCTGCTGCCGAGGAGGAGGCTTTTGCCGAGCCGGGCCTGCTCGCGCGCTGGGCCGATCTGCCGTGGTATGAAGATGCCGACTTCCCCAAAGTCGTACTGATCGCGATGCTGTCGGTGGTGCTGGTCTATGTCGGGATGGACTATCTCGGCACCGTGTCGCAATCGGTCAGCCAGCAACTGGCGGTGCAGATCGACGGCCCGGCGGTGCAGACGACCGTCGGCACGATCACCGTGGGGCGCGCGACGCAGGCGGTAAACCTCTACGCGGGGACCGCTGACGGCACGTTCGTCAACAAATGGGTCGATATCGATTACGCGCTGGTCAACCGCGCGACGCAGCACGCGATCCGCGCCGACGGCACGCTTGAATATTACGCCGGCCGCGATTCGGACGGCAATTGGACCGAAGGCAGCTACCGCACGCAGGTTTCGGTCTCGACCGTGCCCGCCGGGACTTACGATGTCGTGGCGCAGGCCCAGGGGCATCACTGGACCGACCCCAAAGCGGCCGCCGTCGCAACGGCCAATGGCTGGGACAGCGTGGTCGGCGATACCCATACCATCTGGTTCGTTTCACAAGTCGGCGGCATGGAATGGGGCGTGTTCTGGACCGTGCTGGTGCTGATCGTGATCCCACCCGCCGTGCAGATCTATGTACGCGCCAAGCGAGCGTAACACTGATGAGCAAGTTTCTGATCCTGTTTGCCGCATGGTGCCTCTTGCTCAGCACGGGTGCGCTCGCCGCGGCCTATTACGGCTGGTCGCCGTATGCCGATGCCAGCGGGCGGCGGGAAAGCGGCACGATGACCGCGCACGGCGGTTATGGCGGCGGCCATTTCTACGGCCCGATGCACAAGTAACCCATGCAAAGCGAAACCATGCCGCCGCCGTCGCGCGCGCATACCGCCATTCTGCTCGTGTCGGTGCTGGTGGTGGCGACGTGCGGGCTGATCTATGAGCTGCTCGCGGGCACGCTCGCCAGCTATCTGCTGGGCGACAGCGTCACGCAGTTTTCAATCGTCATCGGCAGCTATCTGTTTGCGATGGGGGTGGGCAGCTATGTCTCGCGCTATGTGCGCCGCGATGAAATCGGCGCGTTCATCCGCGTCGAGGTGCTGATTGCGGCGCTGGGCGGGTGGTCGGCGGCGGGGCTGTTTCTGCTGTTTCCGCTGGTCGATGATTTCCGGCTGGTGCTCTATGCGCTGGTGCTGGCGATCGGCGTTCTGGTCGGCCTCGAAATTCCGTTGCTGATCCGCATCTTGCGCCATCGCTATCCGTTCCGCGATCTGGTCTCGAATGTGCTGACCTATGACTATGTCGGCGCGCTGGTGGCATCGCTGCTGTTCCCGCTGGTGCTGGTGCCCCGGCTCGGGATGATCCGCACCGGCATGGTGTTCGGCGTCGCCAATGTGCTGGTGGCGATCGCACTGACCTGGGTGCTGAAAGAGCGGCGCGGCCGCCGGCTCGATCTGGCCATGGCGTTCGCGGTGCTCGCCAGCCTGCTGGTCGGGCTGTCGATGGCCGACCGGTTGCAGCAGATGTCGGAAGTGGCGTTTTATGGCGAAGGCGTGATCTATGCGCATTCGACCAGCTATCAGCGGATCGTGCTGACGCGTCGCGCGAGCGACTTGCGGCTCTATCTCAACGGCAATCTGCAATTTTCGTCGCGCGACGAGTACCGCTATCACGAAGCGCTGGTCTGGCCGGTGCTGGGCCGGGTCATGCATCCGCGCAATGTGCTGATCCTGGGCGGCGGCGACGGGCTGGCGGCGCGCGAAGTGCTGAGCGACCCCGAAGTCGCGCATGTCACGCTGGTCGATCTCGATCCGGAAATGACCCGGCTGTTTCGCAACAATGCCGAACTGGTGGCGCTCAATCGCGGATCGCTGTCATCGCCCCGTATCAGCGTGATCAACACCGATGCGTTTCGCTGGGTGCGCCAGGCGCGCGGGCCTTACGATGCAGTGATTGCCGACTTTCCCGATCCCACCGCCTATTCGCTGGGCAAGCTCTATACCGAAAGCTTTTACCGCGAGCTGGCGCGGCTGCTGGCGCCCGACGGGATGATGACCGTGCAAAGCACCAGCCCGCTGATCGCGCCGCGTACATATTGGACGGTTGCCACCACGCTCGAAGCGGCGGGGCTCAAGACGCGCGGCTATCATGTCTATGTGCCCAGTTTCGGCGAATGGGGCTATACGCTGGCCGCGCATTATCCGCCGTCGGACACGGTGCATCTGCCGCCGGGCCTGCGCTTTCTCGACGCGCGCGCCGAGCGGCTGATGTTCGAATTCCCGCGCGACATGGCGCGGCGCCCGACCCCGGTCAACCGGCTCGACAACCAGGCGCTGGTGCGCAGTTTCGACGAGGAATGGGCGCATTATGAAAGCTGAGGTCACGCGCCGCGCGTGCCTGACCGCGAGCGCCCTTCTGGGGAGTGCGCTGGCGACCGGGGCCTGTTCGGCGCTGGCACCCGCGCGCTGGCCGGGCACGCTCGACGGCGCCGATTTCACGCGCGGGCATGCGCTGCGCGATCGCCGGTTTCCCGCTCCGCGCGCAACCGTGCAGGCGGCAAAGCTGGTGATCGCGGGCGGCGGGGTGGCGGGGCTCGCCGCCGGCTGGCGGCTGCTCGACGCCGGGTTCGACGATTTCGAACTGCTCGAGCTTGAAGATCGCGCCGGCGGCAATGCGCGATCGGGGCGCAACGCCATTTCCGCTTATCCGCTGGGCGCGCATTATCTGCCGATCCCCAATCGCGAGGCGGGTGCCTTGCGCCGCATGCTGGGCCAGTTCGGCATGATTGTCGGCACCGACGCGGCAGGCGCGCCGATCTACGACCCCTATCAGGTCTGCGCGGATCTCGACGAGCGGCTGTTCTGGCGCGGTGCGTGGCAGGAAGGGCTGTTTCCGCAGACCGGGCTGTCGGTCGCAGAGCGCGCGCAACACGATGATTTCGAACGTACGATGGCCATGTTTTCAGCCGCAGTGGGGCAGGACGGCAAACCGGCCTTTGCGGTACCGATCGCCTGCTCGAGCCAGGACCCGGCGTTTACCGCGCTCGACCGGATCAGCTTCGCCGCCTGGCTCGATGCGCGCGGCTGGACCAGCGCGCCGCTGCGCGCCTATGTCCGCTATTGCTGCCGCGACGATTACGGCACCGAGCCCGGCGAAGTTTCGGCCTGGGCCGGCGTGCATTACTTTGCCGCGCGGCGGGGCTGGAGTGGCGCCGAAACGCGCGACCGCGAACTGACCTGGCCCGAAGGCAATGGCCGGCTGGTCGCCTTGATGACCGCGCAGCTCGGCGATCGGATCCGCCCGGCGCAGACCGTGTTCGGCGCGGCGCGCGCGGACGACGGTGCGACAATCAACGTTTTCGATCACCACAGCGGAACCAGCCGGGCCTTGCGCACGCAAGCCGCGATCCTCGCCATGCCGCAGTTCGTCGCCGCGCGGATCTGCCCCGGCGTGGGCGGGACCAAAGGCTTCAGCTATGCCCCGTGGGTGGTCGCCAATGTCAGCACCAGCCGCCACCCGCGCGGCCCCGGCGTGCCGCTGGCGTGGGACAATGTCTCGGCCGCGAGCGACAGCCTGGGCTATGTCGTAGCGACGCATCAGACCGACAGCGGCGGCGATGGCCCGACGGTGCTGACCTGGTACATGCCGCTGTCGGCCATGCCCGCCGCCGAAGCGCGCCGGGTCATGCTCAACCGGTCGCTGGGCGAATGGCAGGATCTGGTCGCGAGCGATTTGCTCGACTTGCACCCCGATCTCGAAGGCGCGATCACGCGAATCGATGTATGGCGCTGGGGCCATGCGATGATCCGGCCGACCACCGGCTTTCTGACTGATCCCGACCGCCTCGCCGCGCAAGCCGGCGCACCGCCCTTGTTCCGCGCGCATTCCGACTTGTCGGGCATGTCGATCTTTGAAGAAGCGCATTATCGCGGCGTGGCCGCGGCCGAAGCGGCGATGCGCCACCTTGGCCACCCGTTCGAAAGCCTCCTGGCGTGACCGCACCGCTCGGCCTGCATCTGATCGCCGATATTGCAGGCGCCGAAGGGCTGGACGATAGCGCGCGGATCGAGGCCGCGCTGCGCGCCGCAGCACATGCCGCGCGCGTGACCGTGCTCGATGTGCGGCTGCATCATTTCGGCGAAGGCGGCGGAGTGACCGGGGTGGTCCTGCTCGCCGAATCGCATATTTCGATCCACACCTGGCCCGAACACGCGCTGGCAGCCGTCGATATTTTCGTGTGCGGCCCGCACGCCGATGCCACGGCCGCGCTCGGCGTCATCGAGCAAGAACTTGGCGGCAGGGTGGTGATGCGCCGCGATATCGCCCGGCTCGGGCTTTAGGCAAACGGGTCCGCCAGCGTCGCGGTTTCGACCAGCCCGTGGCGGACGATATGCAGCCGCCACCAGCCGAGCCCGGCGGCCAGCCACACCGTGCCGAGCACGAGCGCGGCATGGTTCATGCCCGACAGGATCGCCATGACCACGCCGATCCCCAAGAGCGGCGAGACGACATGCGTCAGCACATGGCGCCGCTCGGCGCGCGCGAAATGCACCAGCACGCACACGTGGATCAGCGCAAAGCCGAACAGCGCGCCAAAATTCACAAAGGCGGCCAGCTGGTCCATCGCCTGGCGCAGCCACAGCGCGACGGCGAGCGATACCGCGGTCGAGGCCAGCATTGCCACATGCGGGGTGTTGTGGCGCGGGTGCAATTGCGCGAGCGCTGCGGGCAATTGCCGGTCGCGCGCCATGGCATAGAGCACGCGCGCCACGCCGACTTGCATCGGCAGCGCATTGCTGAGCCCGACCAGCACCGCATAAGCCCAGGCCAGCGCGATCCCGATCCACACCCCGCCCAGTTGCCCGGCCATTTCATAAGCGGCGGCATCGAGACTGCGATAGTGCGCGCCTTCCATCGCATTGCCCAGAATCCAGGCCGCGAGCACGAACAGCGTGGTGGCAAGCCCCAGCACGAGCAGGATCGCGCGGCCGAGCGTTCGCCCGCTGCGATCGGCGGTGTCTTCAGCCAAGGTCGATACCGCGTCGAAGCCGAGGAACGACATCACGCAGATCGAAGTGCCCGCGAGCACCGCCGATAGCGAAAACGGCGCATGGTAAAACGGCGAGGACCCGAGCCCCGCCGGGCCGAACTGGTGCAGCCGCACCCCCGCTGCCAGCGCCATCAGCGCGACCATCACCACGACTTGCGCGACCACCGCGCCGAACGAGACTTTGGTGGTCGACCCGATGCCGAACCAGTTGACCGCAGTGGTGAACGCCGCCAGCAACACGATCCACAGCGCGCGGTCGATCCCCGGCATCAGCTCGCCGAGCGCCACCGCCATCACCACATAGACGAACGCCGGGATCAGCAGATAATCGAGCAGGATCATCCACCCGGCGATAAACCCGGCGAACGGCCCAAGCACCACGCGGGCAAAGCCGTAGACCGACCCGGCACTGTGCACTTCGCGCACCATCGCGGCATAGCTGAACGCGGTGAACGCCATGCACAGCCCGCCGAACAGATAAGCCAGCGCCAGCATGCCGTGCGACGCCGCCCACACCAGCCCGAGCGTCGAAAGCGGCGAGATCGGCGCGATATAGGCCAGCCCGTAAGCGACCAGATCGCCCAGCCCGAGCTTGCGGTGGAACCGGTCGGGCGCGGCGTCCATGTCAGGCGCCTGCAAAGCCGGTGAGCACGGCCGTCACGTTGTCGCCGATCGCCGCCACCGCATAGCCGCCTTCCATCACAAACAGCGTCGGCACGCCGAGCCCGGCGATCGCCCGGCCGATCGCGGTGAAATCGGGCGCGCGCAGCTTGAAATGGCTGATCGGGTCTTCGGCATATGTATCGACGCCGAGCGAGACCACCACGCTGGTTGGTGCAAAGCGCGCCATATCGGCAAGCGCGCTGTCGAGTGCTGCGCGATAGACCTCGCCGCTGGTGCCCCACGGCAGCGGATAATTGCGATTGGCGCCCAGGCCTTCGCCCGCGCCGCATTCATCGGCATAGCCCAGGAAAAACGGGTATTCCTGGCGCGGATCGCCATGCAGCGAGGCAAACAACACGTCGCCGCGATCGTAGAAAATGGTCTGCGTGCCGTTGCCGTGGTGATAATCGACATCGAGCACCGCCACGCGCGCATGGCCATGGTCGCGCAGGAACTGGGCGGCGATTGCGGCGTTGTTGAGATAGCAGAACCCCGCCATGGCGCGCGCGCCGGCGTGGTGCCCCGGCGGGCGGCACAAGGCGAACGCGCTGGCCGCGCCATCGACCAGCGCCTGCGCGCCGGTCAACGCGCAATCGGCGCTTGATTTTATCGCGGTCCACGTTCCCGCGGTGATCGGCACCGCGGCATCGATCGAGTAGAACCCCAATTTGCCGTCGATATGATCGGGCGGCACATCCTGCCGCAGATCGGCCGCCGGCCAGACATAAGGCAAGGCATCGCCGGTTTCGCCGAGCGCCGCCCATTCGGCCCAGGCGGTTTCGAGAAACGCGACATAGTCTTCGGTATGGACCCGCACCAGCGCGGCCCGATCGAACCGGGCGGGTGCGACAACCGGCCCGAGCCCCGCCGCGCGCATGCTTTCGAGCACCTGGTCGGCGCGCGAGGGCATTTCGAAACAGGGCACCAGCCGCCCGCGATAGAATTCGGCCGCGCCATGATGCAGGCGATGGTCGTCGCTATAAATCGTCAGCATCGCCCGCCCATTTATGTCGTGATCCCAAGTGGAGAATCCTGCCCGCTGCCGCGCGGCAATGCAAGCCGCGCGCGAAACAAGGAAGGCCGCTACCGCGTGCGGGCAGCAGCCTCGGTGCTCGCGGCGGCAAGCTCGCGCACGCGACACGTCAGGCGCCCGCCCGACCAGGTCAGATCGTTGAACGTCGGTGGTGTGGTGCGCAGGCGTTGCGACAAAGTGCCCGCGCCGATCATCCGCACCGGCCCGTGGGGGGTCTGGTGCATGATGTCGAAAGCATCGTGGACATGGCCCGACAACACCGCCAGCACGTCGCGCATGGCCAGTTCGGCAAGCGCGTGATTCCCCCCGCGCGTCAAGGCGCGACCGTTGG
>CAITOD010000321.1 GCA_903893935.1 uncultured Sphingomonadales bacterium | reverse complement strand
CTGATGGACGGGGTGCGCGTGTTCGGCTGCCAGACCCCGATGGGCGATGCGGTGGGCAAATCGATCACCACGATCGAGGGCCTGACGCAGGAGCCGCTGGGCAAAGCGCTGGTGGCCGCGTGGAACGAAGTCGATGTGGTGCAATGCGGCTATTGCCAGCCTGGCCAGATCGTCGCGGCCGCTTCGCTGCTGCGCGACAATCCGAAGCCCGATGACGATGCGATCGATTCGGGAATGAGCGGCAATATCTGCCGCTGCGGCACTTATCCGCGCATCCGCGCCGCGATCCATCGCGCCGCTGCAATCCATGCGGGAGAAAAAGCATGACCGTGGCAACCAGACGCGATGTCCTGATCGGATCGGGCGCGATCGGTGGCGCGCTGGTGGTGCCCTTGGCGCTGGGCGCCGGGCGCAGCAGTGCAGCGACCGCGCCAGCACTTGCCGGCAATGCCTGGCTCGGGGTCGATGGCGAAGGCCGCGTAACGCTCGCTTTGCCCAAGACCGAAATGGGGCAGGGCATCCTCACCACGATCACGATGATCGCCGCCGAAGAACTGGCAGTGCGCCCGGCCGATGTCAAAGTCACGCTTGCCGATGGCGATGCGGCGCGGTTTGCGCCGATCGACCAGGGCACGGGCGGATCGACGTCGGTGCGCGAAGTTTGGCAACCGCTGCGCGAAGCGGGCGCCAAGGCGCGCGTGGCACTCGTCAATGCCGGTGCCCGCCAGTGGGGCGTGCCCGCGGCCGAATGCGATGCACACGATGGTGCCGTGGTGCACAAGCCGAGCGGCAAAGTGCTGCCTTATGCCGCGCTGGTTGCGTCCGCGGCGGCGGCGCCGCTGCCGGCCGATGCGCCGGTGCGCCCGGCTTCGGCCTATAGCGTGATCGGCAAGTCGCATCGCCGGCTCGATGGCGATGCCAAAGCGCGCGGCACCGCCGAATACGGTATCGATGTGGTCGTGCCGGGGATGAAATACGCGGCGATTGCGGTATCGCCGATTTTTGGCGGCAAGCTGGTCAGCGTCGATGAAGCGGCGGCGCGCGCGGTCGCGGGCGTATCGGGCGTGATCCGTGGCGATGATGTGGTCTATGTGATCGCCGACAACACCTGGGCGGCGCGGCAGGGCATCACCGCCGCCAAAGCGCAATGGACGGGCGATGCCGCGCATGCCGGGGCGCAGCACGCGGGGATTATCGCGGCAGTGAATGCAGCGCTCGACAAGCCTGGGTTTGTCGCGGCGACATCGGGCGATCTGGCTGCGGCGCGCGAAGGCGCCGCGCACCGGTTCAGCGCGACGTATACCCAGCCGTTCCTCGCGCATGCGACGATGGAGCCGGGCAATTGCGTGGCGCATGTCCACGACGGGCAATGCACGATCTGGACCGGCTCGCAAATTCCGTCCGACGCGCGCAAGGCGGCGGCGACGCGGCTCAATCTGCCGCTCGAAAAAGTCACGCTGCACAACCGGCTGATGGGCGGCGGCTTTGGTCGCAGGCTGGAGCCGGACATGGTCGAACGCTGCGTCGATCTGGCGAAACAGGTGCCGTTCCCGGTCAAGCTGATCTGGTCGCGCGAAGAAGACATGGGCCACGACTGGTATCGCCCGGCTTATGCCGACCATATCGACATTGCGGTGGGCGCCGATGGCAAGATCGCGGCGTGGGAGCACAAGATCGCCGGATCGTCGATCATCGCGCGGTTGATGGGCCCCGCGTTCAAAGGCGTCGATGACGATGCGGTCGAAGGCGCGATCACGCCGATCTACGCCGCGCATGCGCGCAAAGTGACCTTTCAGGCGCAGGAAAGCATGGTGCCGACCAGCTGGTGGCGCGGCGTCGGTCCCTTGCGCAGCGCGTTCGTGATGGAAAGCGCGATCGACGAACTGGCGCACCAGCTGGCGATGGACCCGATCGCCTTCCGCCTCGCGCATATCGAAGACCCGCGCGCGCGCGCGGTGCTCGAGAAAGTGCGCGACCAGTCGGGCTGGGGCGGCAAAGTGCCCGCGGGCACCGGGCGCGGGGTTTCGGTGATCCACTTGTGGGATACCTATATGGCCGCGGTGGCCGATGTGGTGGTCGACAAGGACCACCAGATCACGGTCAGGACCGTGCACGTGGTGGTCGATTGCGGGCAGGCGATCAACCCGTCGGGCGTGATGGCGCAAGTCGACAGCGGCGTGATTTTCGGCGCTTCGGCGGCGCTTTACGGCGAAGTGACAATCGCCAACGGCCGGGTCGAGCAATCCAATTTCCACGATTACCGCGTGCTGCGCATGAACGAGGCGCCGGCGATCCACACCACCGTGATCGAAAACCACGAAAAGCCGGGCGGCATGGGCGAACCGCCCAACGCGGTGATTTTCCCCGCGCTGGCGAACGCGGTCTATGCCGCGACCGGCAAACGCGTGCGGTCGCTGCCGCTGCAGAAGGGTCTGGGGACGGCTTAGTTTAGTGCTGGTTATTCTGCCTCTGTTGATATTTATCCTTTTTTTGCCGATTCTGGTTCTTTGTTTTGTGACGCTGATTGTTGCGCTGGTTGTGCGCTGGTATATCCCGCACAACCGCCTGCCAATGGTTCAATGGTTTTGCGGGCTTATCGCGCCCGGCATTGCCCTGGTCATCGGACAATACGCTTCGTGGCCTTGGCCATGGGCAGAGATCGTAAGCCCCGAACCGCGCTATTATCCGGAACGGCTGCTGATCTACATCGGATCATTTGCGATGCCATGCTGCCTGCTGATCAGCTGGTTGGTTTTGCGAACAGGCATGAAGTCAGGTTGAATTCGATTGTTTTGCAAATTTTTTGCACTGATTTCAAGAACAACACCGCTCATCCTGACCCTCGAAGCGTGCACGACATTCGTTTGCCGGTCCATGGTCGGCGCGCCTGCTTCGACAGGCTCAGCACGAACGGGGG
>CAITOD010000320.1 GCA_903893935.1 uncultured Sphingomonadales bacterium | reverse complement strand
GACAATACCCAGGTTTTGCAATCCCGCATTCGCCCGCGCAATACTTGCATTGATATCGCTGCGCTCGATCTCGGAAAACTTCTGATGGATCGAAACCGATATGATCAGCGCAATCGACGCGAAAGCGGCGAGCCCGACCAGCCCGATGATCACGCTCAGCTTGGCCGAAATGCCCTTGGCATTCAGGAAACCCCGCGCGATGCGCCGGAGGTGCTCAACCGTGCGCAGCATCGCGGCGACCCTGTTCACGCCGTTCTTCGAGCCGGTCGGTCGTCATCTCGGCCGATTCGGGCCTCCCGAACAGATAGCCCTGCATGTGCGAACACCCGATCAGCCGCAGCGCCTGGCATTGCAGATCGGTCTCGACGCCTTCGGCAACGATTGTGAGTTGCAGCGCTTTGGCCAGTTGCGTGACCGCGCCCACGATCGCGGTCGAACTGCTGTCCTGGCCCAGCTGGTCGATGAAGCTCTTGTCGATCTTGATACAATCGAGCGAGAAATTCTTGATATTGAACAGGCTCGAATAACCGGTTCCGAAATCGTCGAGCGCGACGCGAAAGTGCATATCCTGAAGCTGACGCAGCACTTCGGCCGCGCGCACGGTGTCGTCGAAAATCGCGGTTTCGGTAATTTCGATCTGGATGCGTTCGTGCGGCACCCCTGCTTCGGCGGCACAGGCACAGAGCTTTTCGACAATATCGTTTTGCTGGAATTGCTTGGGCGAAAAGTTGATCGACACATAATGGTCCGGCCAGTCGCGGCAATCAGCCAGTGCCTGCCGGATTGTCCAGTCACCGATCTGGTAGATCAGCCCGCTTTCCTCGGCGATCGGAATGAACACGCGCGGCGAAATCGGGCCATAGTCGGCGCTTTCCCAGCGCGCCAGCGCTTCGAAGCCGACAATATCGAGCGAACCCCGTTCGGCGATCGGCTGATAGACCAGGTGCAGTTCGCCGTTTTCGAGCGCCTTGACCAGGCCCTTTTCCATTTCCTGGCGGAACTTGGCGCTTTCATCCATCTGCTTGTCGAACCGGCGGACCTGGTTGCCGCCGCCGCGTTTTGCCACATACAGCGCCATGTCGGCATAGCGCATATGGTCCGACGCATCACCGAAATCGTGGCCGCCCGAATGGATCAGAAACCCGGCGGATGCGCTGATCTGGACCCGGCTGCCGTAGATCTCGAACGCCTGCGCGCAACTGTCGACCATGGCCTGGATATGGCCAATGCTGTGCGGGCCTTCGTATTCGAAAATGATGCCGAATTCATCGCCGCCGAGGCGCGCGACAAGCCCGTCTTTGGGCACCACCGCTTTCAGCGCCGAATAGACCTTGATCAGCAGATCGTCGCCGGCGCCGTGGCCGAACATGTCGTTGACATTCTTGAAGCGGTCGAGATCGAGCGCGACCAGCACGAACTGGCCGGTCCTGAGCGCGAGACGGTCGCGCAGCTTGTGCTGGAATGCCATGCGATTGGGCGCGGAGGTCAGGAAATCATGGTGCGCGATATGCAGCGCCCGCGCTTCGCTGGCGGCAAGTTCGACCACTTTGGCGCGCAACAGCGCGACCTGCTTGGCGTCGCATTCCCAGCGCCGGCACAGCGCGAGCGCCATCTGCCGCACTTCGTCGACCACGAAAGGTTTCGAAATATAGAAAATCTTGTCGGGCGGCCCGGCAACCGCCGCGATTTCGATGACGTTGTGATCCGAATAGCCGCTGACGATCACCAGGTTGATATCGGGGTCGAGCGCACGAATGCGCCGCGCGGTTTCCTTGCCGTCGATCCCCGGCGGCATGCGCACATCGATGAAGGCGACTTGGAACGGGGTTTCCGAAGCAAGGTTTGCCTTGACCGCAGCGACACCTTCAAGGCCCTGGAAAACATGGCAACATTCGAATTCGACTGCGGCGTTCGCGTCGCTATCCTTAGCCGCACTGTCGGCGAACAGCGATTTGGCCAATTGTTCGAGCGAGGCTGCGTTGTCCACCGAAGGCGATGAATCGAGGCATCGACGGTAGGCATCGTGCAACTGCGGTTCATCGTCAATGATCAGGACGCGCATTCCAAGCCCCTCGGAGTTTCACCGTATGGAGCCTAGCGGCGAGTGGTAAGTATTTCATGAACCCGGTTAACAGCGGCTTGGCAGCGGGTTGCGGTCGCCAACAACCGCAACCCGCCAAGTGCCTTGCGCGCGCGATCAGAACTTCGCGCCGAGTTGCACACCAACCAGTCGCCGCGAACCCGGCGAGACGAACGAGCCACCGAATTCGGCCGCCGGGATGACTTCGTTCAGATACTGCTTGTCGAGCGCGTTGTTGGCAAACACCGCCAGCGTGTAGGCACCCGAATGCAAACCGGCGCGCAAGTTGAGCACGCCGAAGGCATCGCGCCGGGCCTTGCTGAAATTGGCATTGCCGACAGCGGCCGGCAGCTTGAGCGCCGAAATCGGCAAAAGGCCGGAAAACAGCGTCGGGATCGTGTTGTTCTGCACAGTGCTGAACCAGGTCGGCCCGGTCAGGCGATAATCGGCCCGCATGAACACACTGGTCGCGGCCGACACCGCCTGTTCACCCTCGCCGCCGAGGTTGAGCGTGTATTTGGCGGTGTAGGGCGATTCATTGCCGACCGTCTCGGGCCGCGAGCTGTTCCGCTTGATCTCGCTATCGGTATAGTTGAACGAACCGAACAGCTTGATTCCCTTGACCGGCTTGACGTTCAGGTTGAATTCCGCGCCCTTCAGATCGACCAGATCGATATTCGACACCACGCGCAGCAAGCCGAACGTGCCGACGAAAAATTCGAAGAACTGCATGTTGTGAACCTGGGTGTAGAACCCGGCCAGGTCGAACGACACTTTGTTGTCGAGCAATTGGCCTTTGACGCCCGCTTCGAACGCGCTCGACCATTCCTTGTTGTACTGGTCGGTAATATTCACGTTCGAACCGAGCGGGGTCACGAAATTGGTCTGGATGATCGCCGCAGAACCCTGGTTGTTGAACCCGCCCGATTTGAAACCGATGCCCCAGTTGCCATAGACGTTGAAATCGTTCGAAGGCTTCCAGCTGAGCGTGACTTTGGGTTCCAGCTGATCGAACGTCGCGTGCTTGGGAACCAGCGGGCCGAACGCCTGCCCCGGGTTGATCGGGCCGCCGGTGAACGGATCGGTCGCGGTCGGCACCAGCGAATGCGTGCTGCGGCTTTCGCTGTCGTAGCGCAAGGCCAGGCCACCGGTGAATTGCGGCGACGGCTTGTATTCGAGCGATCCGAACGCGGCATAGACATTGGTGCTGAACTGGTCTTCGAGCAGCAGCGTGGTCGGGTTGATGCTGTCGGGCGCGTTGTAAAGGCTGGTCAGCACGCCCTGCCCTTCATCGGCACCGAGGCTGACGCCAACCGTGCGATCGATGTGCAGGTAATACCCGCCCAATTGCCAGTTCAGCGGCCCGTTGCCGGTCGATTCAAGCCGCCATTCGCTGCTGACATCGTGCTGACGGCGGATCTGGAGCTGGGTGCCGTCGCACGTGGTCGGGCTGTAGGGGCCGAATGTCGAACCGGTAGCGGGGGCAAACAGGAACGGCACCGGAATCTGGCCGATAAAGCCCGGCTGATTGACTTTGTACCCGGTCAGCGCGGCGGTCGAGGCGAAGCAGGCGTTGACCGCAGGTTGCGCCGCCGGATTGGCCGCGCTCAGGAACCGCGCGAAGTCGGCCGAAGTGCCATCGGCAACGAGGCTTTGATCGACATTGGAGAACAGCACCCAGCCGACCAGCTTCATCTGGTCGTTCACCCGCTGGTCGAGCTTGAGCGAGGTGTCGAAGCTGTACTGGTCGTTGGTCGGCTTGATATTGCTGTAGAAATGGAACGGGTGCTGGTTGACGTCTTCGTCGAACGCCGGGTTGACGCCGGCAAATCCGGGCAGCGCGAACACCGCGTTGAACGGCAGCGATGCGCCGTGGACTTCGGCGTAGCGCATTTTGAAATCGAGCTGGGTATCGGTGCCTTTGCCATAGACCACGCGGCCATCGACCGACCAGTTGCGCTTTTCATCGACGGTCTTGGAATTGCCCGTGTATTCATTGTGATAGAAACCGTCGGTGTGGAAGAACGAGCCCGACAGCACATAGCCGATTGTGTCGTTCAACGGCCCGGCGACATGCAATTTGGCGTCCGAGGTGTTGTACATGCCATACGAGCTGTCGATTGCCGCGGTCATCACATCGCTCGGCTTGATCGTTTGCACGACGATCGCACCGGCCGCCGCGTTGCGACCGTACAGCGCGCCTTGCGGGCCTTTGAGGATTTCGACCTGGCTGAGCGTGCCCTGGTCCTGGTTGAGATCGGCGACATTGGTCTTGAGAATGCCGTCGATCACCAGCGCGACCGAGCTTTCGGCATCGCGCGCGCCGTTCATGCCGCGAATGTTGATCTGCGTGTCGCCGGCTTCGGCCGTGCCGGTCACGATAGTGACGCCAGGCGTCAGCTGGACGAAATCTTCGGCGCGCTTGGCGCCGGTACTGGCCAGCGCCGCGGCGGTGAGCACCGAGACCGACGCCGGCACATCCTGCAACCGCTCGGTCTGGCGCCGCGCCGTCACAATGATGTCTTCACCGGCTTTGGGCGCCGCCGCTTCGTCGGCGAGCGCCGGCGTGGCACCCAGCGCAAGTCCGGCCGATAGTGTGAGACATGTCGTCTGCAGCCAAAGTGAAATTCGCATCGCTTGCCTCCCTGATGACCCTTGCGGACCCCGAACCCGATCACGGCATGCCCACCCCCTCGGTGAATGATCCGCAGGCCCCGACGGAGTCGGACACAGCGGATCGGGGCTTGCCGGATTGAGAGATTATTGTATACAATTGCGTCAGGTCAAGTTCCTTGGGAAAAAGCATGTCACGCGCCTCTGATCGGGCTTATGCAGCGATCCGCAACATGATCCTGTCGGGTGAATTGCCGCCCGGCGTGCAGCTTGGCGAAGAAGCGCTGGCCGAGAAATGCGGCGTTTCGCGCACGCCGGTGCGCGATGCACTGCGCCGGCTGGAAAACGAAATGCTGGTGGCGCGCACCGATACCCAGCGCAGCTTTGTCGCTGAATGGTCGCTCGATGATGTGCGCGATGCGTTCGACTTGCGCGCCATGCTCGAAGGCTATGCCGCGCGTCTCGCTGCAGGGCGGATGACTGCCGATTCGCTTGCCCAGCTGCGTTCGGCAAACGCCCAGATCGCGCAAGCCATCGCGCGGCAGCAACCCGATGTCGGCGCGTTCCTCGAAGGCAACCGCCTGTTTCACGCCGCGATCCTCGAAGTGGCCGGATCGCGCCGCCTCGTGGCGCAACTCGCCGCACTGGTCGAACAGCCGGTGGTCTGGCGCACCGCGCACCATTATGGCCCCGCCGCGCTGCACCGCTCGTGGTCCGAGCACGAAGAGCTGATCGCAGCCTTTGCGCGGCGCGACGGTGCCTGGGCAGAGGCGATCATGTCGAGCCACATCATGCGCGCCTATCATGCCTATGCCGATGCACACCGCGCGCTGTCGGCCGGCCCGGGTGCCGCCAACGACGCCGCGGATGCCGCGATCGCCGTCGAAGCAGCCGAATAATGTATACAAATCACATCGAAATGCTCGAAGTTGCCCCGAGGGACGGGTTGCAGAACGAGCAAGTCCTGATCCCGACCGATCAAAAGCTGGCGTTGATCGGCCGCGCGATCGCCGCGGGCGCGCGGCGGATCGAAGTGACCAGCTTCGTCAACCCGCGCGCCGTGCCGCAAATGGCCGATGCCGATGCCGTCGCCGCCGGGCTTCCGCAGCGCGACGATGTGACTTATATCGGCCTCGTGATGAACCAGCGCGGGGCCGAGCGCGCGCTGGCCACCGGGCGGATTGATCAGTTGGGCGCGGTATCGGTTTCGACCGATACGTTCGCGATCGCCAACCAGAACCAGACCAGCCAGGGCTCGGTTGACGCGGCCAAAGCGATCATCCTTGCGGCACAAGCGGCAGGGGCGACCGGACAAGTGACGATCGCGGCCGCATTCGGCTGCCCTTTCGAAGGCGAAGTGGCAGAAGCGCGCGTGCTGGCGATGGCCGCTGCGCTGGCCGAAGCGGGTCCGTTCGAAATCGGCCTCGCCGACACGATCGGCGTCGCCAACCCCGCGCATGTTGCGAGCCTGGTCGGCAAAGTGCGCGACCTGATCGCGCCCATTCCGGTGCGGGTGCATTTTCACAACACGCGCGGCACCGGTCTCGCCAATGTCTGGGCCGCGATCACGGCCGGTGCGCGCACCGTCGATGCCTCGATCGGCGGCCTGGGCGGCTGTCCGTTCGCGCCCGGTGCATCGGGCAATGTCGCGACCGAAGATGTCGTGTACATGCTCGAACGCGCCGGTGTTGCGACCGGGCTCAAGCTTGCCGCGCTGGTCGATGCCAGTCACTGGCTGGGCACGATCATGGGGCGCACTTTGCCCGGCATGGTCGCGCGCGCGCCGGTGTTTCCGAAGCTTTCCTGATGCCAATGGCGGCCGCAACCGGCCGCGCTTACGAACGATCCTGGGGGTTTGCATGGGTTACCGATTGGGCGTTGATGTGGGGGGCACGTTCACCGATCTGCTGCTGCTCGAAACCGGCAGCGGCGCCTTCTGGCGGCACAAGACACCCTCGACCCCGCACGACAGCTCGGTCGGCATTCTCGACGGCGTGACAGCGATCTGCGCCGCTGCGGGCATAGCGCCCGCTGCCATCGACACCTTTCTGCACGGCACCACGGTTGCCACCAACGCGGTGCTCGAAGGCAAAGGCGCGCGCGTCGGGCTGGTGGTCACCGAAGGCTATCGCCATATCATGCAGATCGCGCGCAGCTTTGTGCCGGGCGGGCTCGCCGGGTGGATCATCTGGCCCAAGCCGCAACCGCTGGCAGCGCTCGAACACACCGTCACCGTCAAAGGCCGGATCGGCGCCGATGGCGCCGAAGTGCGCCCGCTCGACGAAGCCGATGTGCGCCGCCAACTGGGTGTGCTCAAAGCCGCGGGTGTCGAGGCGATCACGGTCAGCCTGATCAACGCTTATGTCAACGGCGCGCACGAGGCGCGGATCGGCGCGATCGCCCGCGAAGTCCTGCCCGATGTGCCGGTGTCGCTCAGCCACGAAGTCCTGCCCGAAATGCAGGAATACGAACGCACGCTGACCACTGTCGCCAATGCCGCAGTGCGGCCGATCGTGGGCAAATATGTCGCCAATCTGCGCACCCGGCTGGCCGAAGCGGGCATGGCGGGCAACTTGTCGCTGCTGCGCTCCGACGGCGGGCTGATGAGCGCGCACAAGGCGGAAACCCAGCCGGTCAACATCCTGATGTCAGGTCCTGCCGGTGGCGTGACGGGCGCGATCTGGGTCGGGCGCAACGCCGGCATCCGCAATATCATGACGCTCGATGTCGGCGGCACTTCGACCGATGTCGCGCTGATCGAAAACCTCGAACCACGCCGCCAGCGCAACACCGAAGTGGGGCATCTGTCGGTCCGTGCCTCGGCGCTCGACGTCAAGACGGTCGGCGCCGGCGGCGGATCGATTGCCTATGTGCCCGAACTGACCGGCGCCTTGCGCGTCGGGCCGCAATCGGCGGGCGCGGTGCCGGGGCCGGTCGCTTATGGCAAAGGCGGCGAAGCGCCAACGGTGACCGACGCCAATGTGGTGCTGGGCTATCTCCCCGAGAACCTCCTCGGCGGCACGTTCCGGCTCGATCGCGAAGGCGCGCGGCGCGCGGTCCAGACGATTGCCGACCGGCTGGGCATCGGCCTGATGGAAGCCGCGCGCGGGATCATCGACATCGTCAACGAAAACATGTTCGGCGCGCTGCGAATGATTTCGGTGCAGCAGGGCTACGATCCGCGCCACTTCGCGCTGATGGGCTTTGGCGGCGCGGGGCCGCTGCATGTCAATGCCGTCGCCCGGCTGATGGGCAGCTGGCCCGCGATTTCGCCCGTTTCGCCGGGCGTGCTGTGCGCGCTGGGCGATGCGACCACGCGCATGCGCACCGAAACCGCGCGCAGCTTTTCGCGCATGGCGGCGCACACCAGCGCCGACGACCTCATCGCCATTCTCGACGAGATGGCCAGCCAGACGCGCGCCGAACTGATCGCCGACGGCGTGCCCGCAAGCGACGTGTCGAGCCTGTTCGAAGTCGATGTGCGCTATGCCGGGCAAGCCTTTGAAGTGCCGCTGACAATCACCCCCGACGATCTGCGCCGCGATGGCATCGCGGGCATTCTGCGCCGCTTCGATGCCGAACACTTGCGCCTGTTCACTTTCAACATGGATACCCCGCACGAAATCGTCAATTTGCGCGCGGTGGCGCTCGGCCAGGTGCCCGATTTGCCCGCGCCCGAGATCGCGCGCGGCGACGGCAATCCGGCCGCAGCGCTGATGCGCGAACATACGATGTGGATGGATGGCCGCGAGCAGACCGGCGCGATTTACGACCGCGCAAGGTTGCGCGCGGGCGACGTGATCGCGGGGCCTGCGATCGTGTGCGAGATGGATTCCACCACGCTCATTGAAACCGGATGCGTCGCCACGGTCGATCATTGCGGCAACATCCTGATCCAGCCGGCCTGAAGGAGTTTCCGACGATGCCTGCAACCATTCTTCAGACCAATCCGGTCCCGTTCAACCGCGTCGCGATCGATCCGGTCACGCTCGACATCATCGAAAATGCCTTGCGCAACGCGCGGATCGAAATGGACGCGACGCTCGTGCGCACCGCGATGTCGCCGGGCATCCGCGAACAGGGCGATGCCTTTCCG
>CAITOD010000319.1 GCA_903893935.1 uncultured Sphingomonadales bacterium | reverse complement strand
GGCTTATGCGGTGCGCGACGGCGCGGCGCAGGCGCAGCGGCTGATCGAACGCAGTCTGGCGGATTCGGGGCATATTCCCGAAACCGTGGCGATGGTGCTGTGGGGCACCGACAATCTGAAAAGCGAAGGCGCACAGATTGCGCAGGCCATGGCGCTGATCGGCGCGCGCCCGCGGTTCGACAGCTACAACCGGCTCGCCGGCGCCGAACTGATCAGCCTGGCCGAGCTTGGCCGCCCGCGCATCGATGTGGTGGTCACGCTGTCGGGCGTGTTCCGCGATCTCCTGCCCTTGCAGACGCGGATGATGGCTGAAGCGGCGCTGCTTGCGGCGCAGGCCGACGAACCGGTCGAAGCGAATTTCATCCGCCGCCACACTCTGGCGCACCAGGCCGAACACGGCTGCGACATCGAAACCGCCGCCTTGCGCGTGTTTTCCAACGCCGAAGGGGCCTATGGCGCCAATGTCAATCTGATGATCGACAACGGCGGGTGGACCGATCCCGACGAACTGGCCGACAGCTTCGAACGCCAGAAAGGCTATGCCTATGGCGTCAAAGGGCACCCGGTGCGCCAGGCCGCCCTGCTCGCGTCGGCGCTCAAAACGGTCGATTGCGCCTATCAGAATCTCGAAAGCGTCGAACTCGGGGTGACCGCGATCGACCAGTATTTCGATACGCTGGGGGGGATCAGCCGCGCGGTCACCCGCGCCAAAGGCGGCCAGGCCGCACCCGTCTATATCGGCGACCAGACGCAAGGCACGGGCAAAGTCCGCTCGTTGCAGGAACAAGTCGCACTCGAAACGCGCACGCGCATTCTCAACCCGGTGTGGACCGAAGGACTGCTGCGCCACGGTTACGAAGGCGTGCGCCAGATCGAAGGCAGCGTGACCACCACGATGGGCTGGTCGGCCACCACCGGGGAAGTCGATCCCTGGGTCTACGCGCGGATCGGCGAGACGTATGTGCTCGACACGGCGATGCGCGAGCGGCTGGCCGCGCTCAACCCGCGCGCGGCGGCGCGCGTCGCCAATCGGCTGATCGAAGCCAGCGAACGCAATTATTGGCACCCCGACGCGGCGACGCTCGCCGCACTCCATGCCGCCAGCGATGAGCTCGAGGATCGTCTCGAGGGCGTCGTCGCGGTGGCGGCATAAAGGAAGCACAGATCATGGCCCTGTTTGATCCTCCTGCCCACAATTCCTCGGCCCGCACGCGCGACCGCATCGGCCTCGATGGCGAAGGCAGCGTGCAAGTGAAGCTCGATCCCGCCGATGTGATCAGCACGGCCAAAGTGTTTGCGGTCTACGGCAAAGGCGGAATCGGCAAATCGACCACGTCGTCCAACCTGTCGGCCGCGTTCTCGCTGCTTGGCAAGCGCGTGCTGCAGATCGGCTGCGACCCCAAGCACGACAGCACGTTCACGCTGACCAAGAAACTGATGCCGACCGTGATCGATGTGCTCGAAACAGTCGAGTTCCACGCCGAGGAACTGCGGCCCGAAGATTACATGTTCGAAGGCTTCAACGGCGTGATGTGCGTCGAAGCGGGCGGCCCGCCGGCGGGCACCGGATGCGGCGGCTATGTCGTGGGGCAGACAGTCAAACTGCTCAAACAGCACCACTTGCTCGAAGAAACCGATGTGGTGCTGTTCGACGTGCTGGGCGATGTGGTGTGCGGCGGGTTTGCCGCCCCGTTGCAGCACGCCGAAAGCGCGCTGGTGGTCGCGTCGAACGATTTCGACAGCATTTTCGCGATGAACCGGATCATGGCCGCGATCCAGGCCAAAGCAAAAAATTACCAGGTGCGCATGGCCGGCATGATCGCCAACCGTTCGGCCGCGACCGACGAAATCGACCGCTTCAACGATGCGACCGGGCTCAAGCGCCTCGCGCATTTTCCCGATCTCGATGCGATCCGCCGGTCGCGGCTGAAAAAATGCACGCTGTTCGAAATGGATTCGACGCCCGAAGTCGATGCCGCCTGCCTCGAATACAAGCGGCTGGCAGCACAGCTGTGGGCCGGCTGCGCACCGCTTGATGCCAAACCCATGAAAGATCGCGAGATCTTCGAATTCCTGGGGTTCGAATGACATGGTAACCGCGACGTACGACCGGTTCCGGGGCAATCTCGAAACCTATTTCGACCGCACCGCGGCCAAAGCGTGGGAGCAGTTGACGTCTGACGCGCCGGTCAGCGGCATCCGCGCGACGGTGCGTGCGGGCCGGACCGAAATGCGCAACACGCTGTTGTCGTGGCTGCCGCACGACATGCGCGGGTTGCGCCTGCTCGATGCCGGGTGCGGCACCGGCGCACTCGCGGTCGAAGCCGCCCAACGCGGCGCGCATGTCGTGGCGATCGATGTCGCGGGCAGCCTGGTGGCGATCGGGCGCGATCGCGCGCCGGCGGGCCTGGCGATCGACTGGCGCGTGGGCGACATGCTCGATCCCGCTCTCGGGCGGTTCGATCACGTGGTCGCGATGGATTCGCTGATCCATTACCAGCCGCGCGATATCGCCTGGGTGGTGGCACGGCTTGCCGAAAACACGCACGGATCGATCGCCATGACCTTTGCGCCGCGCACCGTGCTGCTCGCGGCGATGCTCGGGGTGGGGCGGCTGTTCCCGCGTGCCGACAAATCGCCGGCCATCCTGCCGGTGCGCGACCGGCACTTGCGCACGCTGATCGGCCAGACCGTGCCGCATGCCCGGATCGGCCGCGACCGCCGCATTTCCGCCGGGTTTTACACCAGCCATGCGCTGGAGGTGGTGACCGCATGAGCTACCTGCCCACGCTCAAGGCCTCACTGGCGACGGGCGCGCCGCGTGCCGTGTCGACCGGCCGCATGCACAGCCTGAAATCCGGCGCGTTCTGGAACCGGCTCGGCACGAAGTTCCTGCCGTTTGCCGATGCCGCGACCGACGATCTGCCGCTCGGGCGGATTTTGCGGCTGTCGCTGTTCCAGGTCTCGGTGGGCATGGCGGCGGTGCTGCTGACCGGCACGCTCAACCGGGTGATGATTGTCGAATTGGGCATGTCGGCCAGCCTCGTCGCGCTGATG
>CAITOD010000318.1 GCA_903893935.1 uncultured Sphingomonadales bacterium | reverse complement strand
TGGGGATGGCCCCCACCCCAAACCCCTCCCCTGAAGGGGAGGGGCTTAACAGGTTCCTCTCAACGCACCTTTGTATAGGCCAGCAGCAGGTAGAGCGGGCAACGGGAGTGATAGAAAAAATAGATCACTCGCGCGCCACCGCGCTTGCCGCTTCCCGCCTTGCCCCAGATTTTGGTCGCCGCGCGCGCGAAAATTTGCGTCTCGGCGACGGTGATGGGGCGAGTCAGCCTGTTTGTCATATGCGTCAATGACGCCCTTTTTGCAGGTCTGCACTGGTTCCGGTCGTATGCCTGCCAAAGCCGGTTGGATCACCAAGCCGATCGCTTAGCAACCACCCGCCATGCCGGACATGCACGGCGCATTAATTCGCGTGATGCGGGGCACTGCCGAAGTACTCATGCCCTCTGTCCAGTCATACTCCACCGTTACAGTTCCGGATCGTGCATACGCGGCAGATGCGACTTCCAAGGCGGCATGCCAGATTTCGCCGGATTGCGCGCGGGTCAGGGCGAATTCGGTTGGCTGATCCTTGGTTGATCCATGCCTGCAATGCTGGTTGATGAGCCACAGCCATGCGCCGGGTGTGTCGTCCTGAGATGTCTCGATGCCTGTGACTGTCCCGGTGCAGACGTTGCGCTCAGGAACCGGCGCTCGCTGCTCCGCATCCGCGGTCGCTGAAAATGTTAGTCCGGCTATCAAGCCGGGCATGATCGCAAGAAGCCTCACGGCACAATCCCCCCGTTTGTGCGCTGAAAATGGCGCAATCGGACTATAGCAAATTGACTGCCCTGTGCCGATCCCGGCCAAGGGAATTGGACGTCGTTTCTCGGCACTTTTAAAAAAAGGAAAACACCATGACCGACCTTACCGAACGCTTCGGCGCAGCGCTTGTCTATGCCGTTGCGGTGCATCGGCAGCAGCGGCGCAAGGGGACGAACATTCCTTATGCGGCGCATTTGCTGGGGGTGGCGGCGATTGCGCTGGAGATTGGCGCGGATGAGGATCAGGCGATTGCGGCGCTGTTGCATGATGCGGTGGAGGACCAGGGCGGGCTCGCGCGGCTGGAGGATATTCGCGCGTGGTTTGGCGATACGGTTGCGGGAATCGTCGCCGATTGCACCGATGCGGTGGTCGAGCCCAAGCCGGCGTGGCGGCCGCGCAAGGAGGCCTATATTGCCAGCCTCGATCACAAGCCTGCGGCTTCGCTGCTGGTGAGCCTGGCCGACAAGACGCACAATGCGCGCGCGATTGTCGATGATCTGGTGGTGCACGGGGCGGGGCTGTGGGATCGCTTTACCGGCGGGCGCGAGGGGTCGCTGTGGTATTATGATGAACTGGCCAGGGCGTTTCAGCGCTTGTTGCCGGGGGATGGGGCGGATCGGCTGACGTCGATCGTGGCGGAGATGCATTCCAACGCGTGATTTGGGGCGTGGGCGTAAGGAGTAACAAGGTAGCGGGACCCCGGATCAGGTCCGGGGTGACGAAGGGGGTGAGGGCGGTGACGAAGGGGGTGGGGTGGCCAGGTTGGCGGGGTGATGATGGGGTTGGGTGTGCACCAAAAGGGCGTTGACCGGGGTGGGGCAGGGCGTATCCGGCTATTGCGGATCACGGGCGGTTTGGCGCGGGATACCGGGGCTTGAGGCCAGGAGCGGGGGAATTGCGCGTGGGGCGGTTTGGGCGGACTTCTCGGGCTTGGGCGATGGGTGCCGTGGCGGGCTTGCTGGCGAGTGCGGGGGTGGCGCGGGCAGCGCCGGCGCCGATGGATCGCGATCTGATCGAGGTGTCGATCCCGCAGCTGCACGCGCTCTATGACCAGCACAAATACACCGTGCGCCAGGTGGTCGATTGGTATCTGGCGCGGATTGCGCGGTACAATCCGGTCTATCGCCCGGTCGAACAGGTGTTTGCCGACGAGGCGCGGGCGCTGGCCGACAAGCAGGATGCGGCGGGCGGGGCCAGTGCGACGCACGGGCCGCTGTGGGGCGTGCCGATGGTCATCAAGGCCAACACCAGCATTGCCGGCAAAGTGACCACCGATGGCTGGGCGGGCTATACCGTGCCGGGGCACGAACTGGTCGCGCCGCGCGATGCGACGATTGTCGCGAAATTGCGCGCGGCGGGCGCGATCATCATCGGGCACACCAATATGCCCGATTTCGCCAATGCCGATACCAACCGGTCATCCTCGTTCGGGCGCACCGGCAATGCCTATGACGTGCGGTTTTCGCCGGGCGGCTCGTCGGGCGGCACGGTGACCGCGGTCACTTCGAACCTCGCCGTCCTGGGCAATGGCACCGACACCGGCAATTCGATCCGCATGCCCGCGGGCACCAGCGCGCTGGTCGGCGTGTTTCCGACGCGCGGGCTGGTGTCGATCGCGGGGATCGCGCCGCTCGACTGGCTGCTCGACAACACCGGGCCGATCGCGCGCAATGTGACCGATGCAGCGATTGCGCTGGGGGTGATGGCGGGCGAAGATCCGCTCGATCCGGTGACCAAAGGCTCGGCGGCCAAAGCGCAGCCGGCGCCTTATACGGCTTATCTCAAAGCCGATGCGCTGAAAGGCAAGCGGTTCGGCGTGCCCGCGTTTATCCTGCAGGGGCTGGGCATTCCGTTCCACGGCATTCCCGCCGAAGTGCCCGAAGGCGCGGCGGCGCTGGCGCAAGCCAAAGCGGCGATCCCGCTCGATCCGCGCACGCGCGCCGCGTTCATGAAAGCGATCGACGATCTGCGCGCGGCGGGCGCCACGGTGGTGGTCGATGACAGCATTCTGCCGGCAAGCTTTGCGCATGATGCCACGCGCATCGCGACCTATCCTTATGTGCGCGAAGGGACCGATGTGTTCCTGGGCACGTTCGGCCCGGCGCAATACCGATCGAGCACCGAATACGAGCGCGCGCTGGGTGCGCCGCTGGGGGCGGCGATCGTGGGCACCGAGCCGGCCAATGCCGAATTCCTGTCGGGCGATATCGAAATCCGCCAGAAACTGGTCGAAACCGATCCCGATGCCGAAAAGAATTTCTACGGCCCGCGCGCCCGCGCGATGCAGATCTATCTCGATACCCTGGAGCGGCTGCATCTCGATGGCTATGTCTATCCGGCGATCCAGATGCCGCCGGTCGATGAAACGATGCCGCAAAATGGCGGATTGAGCGACGGGCCGCATTCGGCGACGAGCTGGGTCAACATGCTGGGGGTGCCGGCAGTGGTGGTGCCGGGCGGGTTCTATGCCAGCGGGCTGCCGTTCGGGCTGGAGATTTCCGGGCGGCCGTTCCGCGATGGCGACCTGCTGGGCTATGCTTATGCCTATGAACAGGCGACGCACCATCGCCATCCGCCGGTGCTGGTCGAGGCGGGGCTGCTGCCCGACGCGCGCTGAACACGATGAACGGGATAAAAGTGGGGGTTATCATGCGTTTTTCACGGCTTGGGTTTGGCACCTGTGCGGTTTTTGCGCTGATGGCGGGCGGTGCGGCGAGTGTCCATGCGCAAAGCGCCACCGAGGCTGCCGCGCCGGGCGAAATCGTGGTGACCGCCGAAAAGCGCTCTTCGACGGTGCAGGATACCCCGATCAGCATTACCGCGCTGTCGGGCGATGCCTTGCGCAACCAGGGCGTGGCGGGCGTGCAGGGGATTGTCGCGGCGGTGCCGGGGCTGTCGATGCGCACCGCGGGGCCGGGGCAGACCGAGCTCGAACTGCGCGGGCTGTCGTCGTCGGGCGGGGCGTCGCCCACCGTAGGCTTCTATCTCGATGACTATACGCTCACCGCGCCGGCGGCCGCGCTGGTCGGCAAAGTGGTGATCGATCCCGATCTCTATGATCTCAACCGCGTCGAAGTGCTGCGCGGGCCGCAGGGCACGCTCTATGGCTCGGGGTCGATGGGCGGCACGGTCAAGCTGATTACCAACCAGCCCAATCTCGATACCGTGCAGGGCTCGATCGACGGCTCGTTTTCCTCGACGCGCGGCGGCGGGATCAACGGCGGCGGCAATGCGATGGTCAATGTGCCGCTGATCACCGACAAGCTGGCGGTGCGCATTGTTGCGACCGACAAGTACCGCGACGGGTGGATCACGCGCGTGGTCGAGCCGAATTTTCCGGCTCCGGTCAATCCCAACGGGTTTTGCGCGGGCAGCGGCTGGCCCGGGTGCGATCGCGGCAATGTGCTGGCGATAACCCCGGCGAGCGAAACCCCGCACACCAATTGGGAACACTTGCAGGGCGCGCGGATCGAAGTGCTCGCCAAGCCGACCGAACGCCTGACGCTGAGCGCGCTGGCGCTTTATCAGAAGATCGATCTGGGCGGGTACGACGAATACGATCTGCCGCCGGGGCTGCCGGGCTATCACTTCCAGCCCAACAACGCGTCGGAGCCGATTTCGGACAAGTTCCAGCTCTATGGCCTGACCGCGACGTATGATCTGGGCTTTGCCGATCTCATCAGCGCCACCGCCTATTACACGCGCACCGAAAGCCAGACACAGGATACCGCCGAGGCGCTGTACAGCCTGCTGCCGCTCTATGGCTTCAACACCAGCACGTTTTACACCAGCCCGTTCAACGAAACCGACACCACGCACCAGTTCAGCGAAGAACTGCGGCTGACGTCGAAGAACAGCGGCGCGCTGCGCTGGACGTTCGGGGTGTTCTACAGCCATTTTGAATCGATCTTTGCCGAAAGCAACAATCTGCCGGCGTTTGTCGCGACGATCCCGGGCGGGCTGGCAGGCAATCCGCAAGGCGTGCTCTATCAGGCCAACAACCCCTATTACATCAAGCAATACGGCGTGTTCGGCGAAGGCACTTACAATTTCGGCGGGGGCGTGAAGCTGACCGCCGGCGCGCGCTGGTACAAGTTCGACAGCCGCGCCAACGAGGAAACCACCGGGCTGCTCGCGCTTTCGGGCAATGCCACGCCTTATCTCAGCAATTTTGCGACCTCGAACAACGGGGTCAATCCCAAAGTCACGCTGTCGTACGAGCACGAACACGATCTGACGCTTTATGCCACCGTGTCGCGCGGGTTCCGCCCGGGCGGGATCAACCAGCAGATCCCCAATCCGCCGTGTACGCTGAATGGCGAGACGTATGGTCCGGACAGCATCTGGAACTACGAAGTGGGCGAAAAGGCCAAGCTGTTCGGCAACCACCTGACAGTGAATGCCGACGTCTATTACATCCACTGGTCGAACGTGCAGCAATCGGTCAACCAGGCCTGCGGCTATCCGCTCTCGGCCAATGCCGGTTCTGCACAAGCCTATGGCCCCGAAGTCGAAATCAACGCGCAACTGACGCGCGACTGGGCGATCAATTTCACCGGGACTTATACGCATTCGGCGCTGAGTTCGGCCAATGCAGCCTTGCAGGCGCAAGACCCGCTGGTGGTGCCGGGGCTGCCGCTGCTCAACGTGCCCAAATTTACCGAGACCACTGCGCGGGTCTATAGCCGGCCGGTCAGCGACACCTGGCGGCTGTCGGCGCGGGTGTCGAACTCGTATGTCGGCACGACCACCGACATCGATTACAGCTATGGCACGCTGCCTGCCTATGACATTTTCGGCGCGCGCGTGGGGCTGATGAACGGGCAGGTTTCGGTATGGCTGTTTGCCGACAACTTTACCGACAAGCGCGCGCAGCTCGGGATCAACACCACCGGGTTTTCCTACACGATCCCCTCGCTGATCCGCGTGGCCACCAACCAGCCGCGCACGATCGGGATCGACCTCAAATACGCGTATTGAGGGGTGAGGCCGATAGCCCCGCGGCGGCCAGCGTGTCGCTGAGGCCGGTGTGGTGGTCGAAGCGCGGGGTGAAGCCGATTTCGTTATGAAGCCGGCCGGTGGACGCGACCAGCAGGGGCGGTTCGGTGGCGGGCAGCGGGCGATCGCTGAAGCGCAAATCCGCTGCGATCGGCACCAGACCGGCGGCCAGTTCGACAAAGCGGCGCACCGCGATCGCCTCGCCCGAGCCGATATTGACCGGGCCGGTGGCCGTTGAAGCCAGCAGTGCCACCAGCGCCGCGCCGACATCGGCGGCGTGGATGAAGTCGCGCTCTTGCGTTCCGGCGGAGAAGTCGGCCGGGCGGTGTTCGCGCAAGGCGGCGATCAGGGCGCCGATCAGGCGTTCGGGCCGGTCGCCGGGGCCGTAAGGGACAAAGATGCGGCCCCAGCCGAGCGACAGGCCGAGCGCTGGCGCGGCGGCGTGCAGCAAGTCGAAGAGCCCCGCTTTGGCTTTGCCGTAAAGCGTGGCGGGGCGCAGCGGGGTGGTCGCTTCATCGAGCAGCGCGTGCGACCAGTCGTATTCGGCGCAAGTGCCCGCGACCACCAGCCGCGTGCCGCCGCTTTCGGCAAAGGCGCGCGTCAGCCGCAGCGAGGCGGCGACCCAGTCGAGGTTTTCGGGCGCGGTCCAGAACTTGCCGGGTTCGGCATACCACGCCAGATGGAGCAGCGCCTCGGGCCGGATGGCAGCCATCAAGGCGCGCAAGCCGGTTCCGTCGATCAGGTCGCAGGCATGGAACGCAACGCCAGGGTGCGCGGGCGCGGTTCGGCCCAGCGCATGGATCTCGTGCCCCGCCGCCAGCGCGGCGCGCAGCGTATAGCCGCCGATAAAGCCGCTCGCGCCGGTGATAACGATCCGCATTTACAAAAAGTCCAGTTCGGGGATCGCCACGACAAACTGCGCGCCCCAGTCGCGCGCATCGGCCAGTTGCGCCACGATCTCGTCCTTGAGGTTCCACGGCAGGATCAGGATGTAGTCGGGACGGTCGGCGCGGATATGCGCTTCATCGACAATCGGGATGCGGCTGCCGGGCATGAACTTGCCTGCTTTGGCGGGATTGCGATCAACCACATAGGCCAAAAGATCGGGCCGCACGCCGGCGAAATTGAGCAGCGTGTTGCCTTTGGCGGCCGCGCCATAGGCGGCCACGCGGCGCCCGGCGCGCTTGGCCTCGATCAGGAAAACGAGCAACGCATCGCGGATCGCCTCGGCGCGCGCCTGCAACCCGGTGTAGAACTCCGATGTTGCAATCCCCGCTGCCGTTTCGCGCGCGCGCAAGGCGATCACGCGCGCGCTTGCCGCAGCAGGCGTGCTGTCGCTGCGTTGCGCATAGATGCGCAAGCTGCCGCCATGCGTGGGCAGCGTGTCCACATCGACCACGGTAAGCCCGTTGTGCGCAAAAATGCGTTCGACCGCGTAGAGCGACAGATAGGAAAAGTGCTCGTGGTAGATCGTGTCGAACTGGTTCTGCTCGATCAGGCTGAGCAGATGCGGGAATTCGAATGTCGCGGTGCCGTGCGGTTTGAGCAGGCGGGCAAAGCCGCCGACGAAATCGTTGATATCGGGCACATGCGCCAGCACGTTGTTGGCCGCGGTCAGGTCGGCCGCTCGGCCTTGCGCCACCAGCTGTTCGGCCAGCGCCACGCCGAAAAACGCCTCGACCGTTTCGATCCCGCGCGCGCGCGCCGCTTCGGCCGTGCTGTGCGTGGGTTCGACCCCCAGGCAGGGAATGCCCGCTTGCGCAAAGTATTGCAGCAAGTAGCCGTCGTTCGAAGCGACTTCGACCACGTGCGATGCCGGCGTCAGGCCGAAGCGTTCGATCATCGCCGTGGCATAGCGGGCGGAATGATCGAGCCAGCTTTGCGAAAACGAGCTGAAATAGGCGTAATCTTCGGTGAACAGCGCATCGTGCGCGGCAAAATCCTCGGTCTGCACCAGCCGGCACGCGTCGCACACCATGACGCGCAGCGGAAACCACAATTCGGGCGCGTGCAGCGCGGCTTCGCTGAGATAGGCGTTCGACGGCGGTGACGAGCCCAGATCGATCACGTGCGTGGCGAGCGGGGTCGAACAATGGCGGCAGTTCATACGGTCAGTCCTGTAAAATGCGCATCAAGGGCCGGGTGCGATGCATCGCGGTCGGAAATCAGCGCGATCGGCTGCGGCCAGGCAATGGCCAGGCGCGGATCGAGCGGCGAGAGCCCGCCTTCGCTGTGCGGGGCATAAGCGGCGTCGTGCAGATAGACGAGTTCGACCGCGCCGGTCAGCGTCTGGAAGCCATGCGCAAACCCGCGCGGGATCAGCAGGCTGCGGCGGTTTTGCGCGCTCAGCACCACGCCATGCCAGTGCAGGAACGTGGGCGAACCCGCGCGCAGATCGACCGCGACATCGAAAGCTTCGCCGGCGAAACACGTGACCAGCTTGGTTTCGGCGTGAGGCGCGCGCTGGAAATGCATGCCGCGCACGGTGCCGCGATCGGCGGTCGTGCTGTGGTTGATCTGGCGGATCGGGCGATCCCAGCCGAACGGTGCGAACACATCGTCGCAAAACAGCCGCGCAAAGCTGCCGCGCGCGTCCTGCAATGGCGCGCGTTCGATCACCAGCAGCCCTTCGAGCGGGGTGGGAATGGCGGTGCAGCGGGTCATGCGGCTTCGTGGCTTGCGATTTGCGCAAAGCACTGCGCCTGCGCATCTTCGCCCTCGCGCCAGGCGCGGTGCCACGCGACGGTGTGGTCGAGCGCTTCGGCCAGCGACCAGCGCGGGTGCCAGGGCAGTGCGGCGAGCGCCTTGGCGCTATCGACTTCGAGCAGCCCCGCTTCGTGCGGGCCGCCATCGCCTTGCGCGTGCCAGGCAAAGCCGGGCACGGTCTGCGCCAGATAATCGGCAATCCAGGCGACCGGGCGCGCATCTTGCGACGCCGGACCGAAATTCCAGCCTTGTGCAAAGTCCTGCGGCCGCCCGACCAGCGCTTCGGCGAGCGCGACATAGCCCGCCAGCGGTTCGAGCACATGCTGCCACGGCCGCACCGCACGCGGCGCACGCACCACCAGCGGTTCGCCCCGGTCCCATGCGCGCAGCGCATCGGGCACGATGCGGTTGTCGGCCCAGTCGCCGCCGCCGATCACATTGCCCGCGCGTGCGGTGGCGACCGCGATGCCGCGGCTGGCGAGAAAACTCGCGCGCCAGGCATCGGTGGCGAGTTCGGCGCAGGCTTTGCTTGCGGCATAAGGATCGCGCCCGCCCAGCCGGTCGGTTTCGACATAGCCGCCGGCGCGTTCCTCGTTCCAATAGACTTTGTCGGTGGTCACATTGACGCAGGCGCGCACCCCCTGAAGCGCGGCGAGCGCGTCGAACAGATGCACCGTGCCCATCACATTGGTGGAAAATGTGCCGACCGGATCGTCATACGACGCGCGCACCAGCGGCTGTGCGGCGAGATGAAAGACAATTTCGGGCGCGCTCGCAACCACGGCATCGCGCAGCGCGGCGCGATCGCGGATATCGCAGATCGTGTGGCTGTCGAGCACTTCGGCGATCCGCGCCGCCTCGAACAGCGCCGGATCGGTCGCGGGTTCGAGCGCAATGCCAGAGACGCGCGCTCCCGCGCGCGCCAGTTTGAGCGCCAGCCAGCCGCCCTTGAAGCCCGTGTGGCCGGTGATCAGCACACGCCGCCCGGACCAGAATTGAGGCGTCATTACCAGACTTTCCAGGGCGCGTGGCCTTCGGCCCACATGCGTTCGAGCTGGTTCTTGTCGCGCAAGGTGTCCATCGGCTGCCAGAACCCCTCGTGCCGCCGCGCCATCAGCTGGCCATCGGTGGCGAGCCCGGTCAGCGGCGCTTCTTCCCACACCGTGGCGTCGCCGGCAATGCGGTCGAGCACGCGCGGCGAGAGCACGAAAAAGCCGCCGTTGATCCAGCCGCCATCGCCGCGCGGCTTTTCGACAAAGCCGTCGACGCGGTCGCCTTCGGTGATCAGCGCGCCATAGCGGCCGGGCGGTTGCACCGCGGTGATCGTCGCGTCGCGGCCGTGGTCGTGATGGAACTGCACCAGCGCGCGCACATCGATATCGGCGAGGCCATCGCCATAGGTCATGCAGAACGCCTCATCGCCCAGATAATCGCGCACGCGGGCAAGCCGGCCGCCGGTCATTGTCGCATCGCCGGTATCGACCAGCGTCACTTTCCAGGGTTCGGCCTTTTTGTGGTGGACATGGCTCTGGTTGGTGCCGAGATCGAAGGTGATGTCGGACATGTGCATGAAATAGTTGGCGAAATATTCCTTGATCACATAGCCTTTGTAGCCGCAGCAGACCACGAATTCGGTGATGCCATGCGCGGCATAGATCTGCATGATGTGCCACAGGATGGGAAACCCGCCGATTTCGACCATCGGTTTGGGCCGCAAATGGGTTTCTTCGGAAAGGCGCGTGCCGAGCCCGCCCGCCAGAATGACTGCCTTCATGATCGACGCCCCCAGGTTTCGCAAATGCAGTGCGTGGCACCCGGGCGCTGACCCCGGGTATGGCCATAAATTCAACGAATATGCCTAATTAATTGTTAAGACCTCACCGATAGATTGATCCCCATGACGAGTGAACAGAAACCCTGGCTGTCGGTGATTTTCCCCGTCCATCATGGCGAACGGTGGGTCGGGCTCGCGCTCGATTCGCTGGTCGGCGAGGCCGATCCCGGCGTCGAAATTGTCGTGATCGACACCAGCGCCAATCCCGGCACGCGCGAGATTGTCGATCGCTATGCCGACCGGCTGCGGCTGCGCTACGTCGATCCCGAAGGCGCCAGCGGGTGTTCGCAAAAGATGAACCACGGCGTGCTGCACGCGGCGGCCGATCATGTCTCGTGGCTGTGCCAGGACGATCTGTGGCTGCCCGGGCGAGGCGCTGCGGTGCGCGCATGGATTGCGCAAGATCCTGCCGCCGCGCTGCATCTGGCGCCCAGCGCGATTGTCGATCGCGACGGGCAGACGATCGGCGTGTGGCAATGCCCATTGCGGGAAAGCGCAGCGCCGCTCGATCGCGAAGCGCTGCTCGAACGCCTGCTGGTGCAGAATTTCGTCTCGGTGATCAGCCCGATCGTGCGCCGCGACGCCTGGCTGGCGGTGGGCGGGATCGATCTCGACTTGTGGTACACCGGCGACTGGGACTTGTGGATCAAGCTTGCGCGCCACGGCGACGTGCGCTTCCACGATCAGGTGACCGGCGGTTTCCGCATCCACGACCAGTCGGCTACCAGCCTCGGCAGCACCGATCGCGCGGTGTTTGTCGCCCAGCACCGCACGGTGCTGGAACGCCATATCGGGGCGCTGACGCCTGCGCAGGCGCGCGCGGTGCGCCCGCTCGCCGAAGCATCGGTGCGCATCAACGCCGATCTGGCCGCCGCCGCGCATGGCAGCCCGGCGGCGCTGTTACGCGCGGGCTGGTCGCTTGCCAGCCTCGGCCCGGCCGGGGCCCGGCGCTATTTGCACTATTCGCGCATCGTTGACCGGTCTTTGCCGCGTCTGCGTGCCAAACTTGCCGGAGGACTGTGATATGGCGCTGGGGCCCAAAATCCGCAAAATGTTCGGACGCCACGAGCCGGCGGTCGCTTCGCTTTACCGCTCGATGTTTATCGATCTCGATGCCTATCTCGCCCGAATCGAAGCCTGGGTGCCCGCACCCCGCCGCATTCTCGAAGTGGGTGCAGGCGAAGGGGCGGTAACCGAGCGGCTCGACAAGGCGTTTCCCGCGGCCGAAATCCTCGCGATCGATATCGTCCCCACGGTTGGCCGGCTCTATCAGGGCTCGCGCGGGCATGTGACGTTTGCGCAGAAGACCGTGCAGGAAGTTGCAGCCGAACAGCCGGCGAGCTTTGACTTCGTAATCCTGTCCGATGTGATTCACCATGTGCCGCTCGCTTTGCGGGGCGAGATCATCGGAGCCTTGCGCGCGTGCCTCGCACCCGGCGGATCGCTGATTTTCAAGGACTGGGCGAGTTCGCCGACGCCGATCCACTGGCTGTGCAAGGCGGGCGATGTCTATCTGACCGGCGACAATGTCTCGCACGTAACCCCGGACGAAGCCGAAGCGATGATCGAAACCAGCTTTGGCAAAGGTGCGGTGATCGACCGCGCGACGGTTGCCCCCTGGCGCAACAATTTCGCGATGCTGGTTCGTGGCTGATCTGGTTGCCGCGACGCGCCGGCCGCGTCGCTACATGGTGGTCGGGCTGCTCTGCGCGGCGATCCACAATGGCGTGATGTTCGGCTGCAACGCGTTGGGCGTGCAGTATATTGTCGCACTGGTGATCAGCTTTCTGATCCTTGCTCCGACCGGTTATACCTTGCACAGCCTGTTCACTTTCGAACGCGGGCTGATGCCGATGCGCTTTGTGCGCTTTGCCGGCGGCATGCTCGCCGGGTTTCCGATCAATCTGGTGCTGATGGTGCTGCTGGTTTCGGTGCTCGGGCTGTCGGTGCCGATTGCGACCGTCTTGTGCACCGGGATGCTGTTCGCGTGGAACTATCTGGCCGCGCGCTGGGCGATCACGCTGCGGCCGGTGATTGGATAAAGGGCGCGCTTGAACTACTTGGGAAATTGTCTGCAGGCTTGCGCGCGCGGCACGAAACGGAGCAATTTCAGGCGCGACCCGGTCCATTCGAAATAGGTCAGTCCGTCGCGCGACTCCTGCTCTTGCGGCATGCCTGCGATGACCAATAATCGGCTATCGAGTTGGTAGCTCCGCACCTCATTGACTCCAACATGGCCAGTGAAGACGTCGCGGATTTTGGGGTCGAACATGACCTTGCCCGACAGCGTGTCGACAATTGCCGAGTCCAGGCACGCCGCGCCGCAGCCCCATTGAACTATGGCAAAGTGCCCGGCAAAATTTGGCCCTCTCGCGACACTCTCACGAATTACCGTTCGAAATCGTCTTGCTTCGCCTGAAGTCAGGCGAGGCCTGACAGTCTTGACAGCGGGGCTGGTCGATGCCGGATAATCCTCAAACCGAGGTGGCGTTGCGATAGCGTCCGGATAAATGAGGCAGTCGTCAGGATCACCTGGGGCAATGGGGGTCGCACCGGCCTGCCCCGCACTGGCCATCACGGCCAACGCGACAGCGAAACTTATCGCTTTCAGTACGAACTCGAACGCGGATCGGTTTTGATTTCGCTGACTCTCCATACGCTCCAGCTTAGCATACATCAGCGAAATTTGACCACGACCCCTGCACGGTGTTCATTAGCGGAAGAAGGCGCGCGAACGGCTAATTGGCATGCGGCATTAAGTCCCCGCAAAGACGGTCTGGACCGACACGCTTCGCACCACTCCTGTCACCCCGGACTTGATCCGGGGTCCATCATGCCGCGCGCACCTTTGCCCGATCGGGCCGCGCAAGATCGCGACAAGAAGAAAAAGCGGGATACCGGATCAAGTCCGGCATGACGAGTTTGGGGCGCTTCGGAGCCAGCCTGCACCGCCCCGCGATGGCCGCGTTGGTTACTTGGTCCGGTCGTACCGGTGCGGGTTGCGGAACAGGCGGTCACCGGTGGCTTTGAGCACCGCGGTGCGCAGCGTGTTGTCCACTTTCATCACCAGATCGGTCAGCCCTGTCGCGTGTTCGGCGCGATACGAGGTGGCGTGGAAATAGGGCTGCTGTTCGGGCGAAGTCTTCGAAAAATAGTAATTCGACACGCAGCGGCGCGTGCCGTCGGCCACGACTTCGTTGACCGAATGCCACGAAGTGCGGTCGGTCGCCATCAGCACGAGGCGGTTGAACCGGCTTTCGACCGTGCGCGGGGCGCCCTTTGGTCCTTCGTCCCACAGCTGCAACGAGCCGCCATTGGCTTCGCACCAGCCCGGGGTGACGTAATAGAGCAAGTTGAGCACGCGGTAGCGTTCGCGGCGCGAATCGTGCGAATTGTCGAGATGGGGGCGCAAGTACGAGCCTTTGTCCATCGCGCTGATCCCGCCGGCGTAAAGCTCGGCATCGGGTTCGATCGCCTCGATGCCAGTGATCTGGCCGATCAGCGCCACGACGCGCGGGTCCTGAAACGCAAACACCGCTTCTTCGAGCAAAGGCGCATAACGATCCATTTGCGCGCCGATATATTTGCGCTCGCGGATGGTGCCTTTGGCGGTCATCGCTTCGAGCGGCGGAAACGCTGCGGCAATCGCGGCGGCGGTGGCTTCGGGCAAAAGATCGTCAATCACCGCGCTGCGCACCCGATGCCCGTCGCACCATTGTTGCCGGGCGAGCGGCAAGACCGCCTCCAGGCGCGCGACAATGGCATCGGCGAGCGCGGTCCGGTCTATCACAGCTGCGGGCGAAATCGGCGTTTCAAACATGCGAGGCGTCCTTCACGCTTCTAGGAGCAGGCGCTGGTCAAGTGAGTGGTCAAGCGGCGGGATCGCGCCGAATTGCGCCGGCGTGCCGGTCGGGCAGAACTGCGCATCGTGGCCCGCGATCACCGACAGCAGAAAGCCGCCGAGCGCGGTCTGCATGCCGATCACGCCCGTCACGACCGCGATCAGCAGCGGCAAAGTGGTCGGCAATGCGACAAAGCCGAGCGAGCCCCACCAGAATGCGATTGCCGAAATCCCCAGCATCGACAGCGCGATCGCGGCGCCGCCGCCGATCAGCGCGTTTTCCAGCGTCAGCACATGCGCGAGGCGATGGAACACCGGGCGCAGCGGGCGGTAACCCTGGCGCGCGCCGTAAAAATGCGTTGCCAGCGCCATCAGCGCGGCAAAGTGCCCGGTGGTGATCAGAAACGCGCCCACGATCGTCCAGCTTTCGCCCAGCGGCGGCGCGCCGGGCAGGACATGCAGCGTGAACAGCGTGGCGAGCAGGAAAATCAGCGCGCCGGTGCCCATCATCGCCGCGGCGGGAACGCCAAACGCCCAGGTCGGGCTCAGCATGAACAGATAGCGCAAGTGGCGCCAGCCGTCGCGCCACGGCCGCAAATGCGGCGCGCGGTCGCGCAAGTCGGGCGACAGCGTGGCGGGCACTTCGTCGATCCGGAGCTTTTTGAGCGCGGCCTTGATCACCATTTCGCTGGCGAATTCCATGCCCGTGCCTTGCAGGTTGAGCGCGTGATAGGCCTCTTTGGTCAGCGCGCGCAGGCCGCAATGGGCATCGTTGATGCCGGTCCGGAAAAACAGGTTGAGAATGCCGGTGAGCACCGGATTGCCGATATAGCGGTTTTTCCACGGCATTGCGCCCGGCGCGATCCCGCCGCGAAAGCGCGATCCCATGCACACGTCGGCGCCATCGCGCAGCCGGCCGATCATCGCCACGGCATTGGTGAAATCATAGCTGCCGTCGCAATCGCCCATCACCAGATAGTGGCCGAACGCGGCATCGAACCCGCCGATCAGCGCCGCGCCATAGCCTTTGCGGCTGACATGGACGACGCGTGCGCCGAGCCGGGTGGCGAGCGCCTGGCTGCCATCGGTCGAGCCGTTGTCGGCAATCACGATTTCGCCTTCGAGCCCGTATTGCGCATGGATCAATGCAAGCGCTTCGCGCGCATTGGCAATGCAATGGTCGAGCGACTGGATTTCGTTGAGGCACGGCATGACGATCGACACGCCGAGTTGCGCCGCGTCGTGATCCAGTCCCAGATTGTTGCGGAATTCCATTCCGTAGCCCCGATCCCCAAGAAAACCTGTACGAAGGCTAGGGGAATTTGGTTAATAAACCGTTCGGATATTGCTTGTCCGGTATCTGTTATGGGAACACGGGCGGTCGGTGCCGGGTGGTCTGCGTAAGGCCAATATCGGTCTCGCGCGGGTGCCCGGTCTGCTTGTCTTCCACAAACTTTATATAAGTTTTATACGCTGCACTGCAAAAAGGTCTTGCATGCACGGCTTGGGCAAATCATCCACGGCGCTCGGATCAGTTAATGCGCGGGGCAAGAAGGAATGGATCACAGCCCAACCGAGGGTCAGAATGTGGCGGTGCCGGCATTCACCCCGGCCACCCAATGGCGGATCGCCGGGGTGCTTTTGCTCATTGCGGTCGGCTTGTTCTGGCTGGTGCCCAAAGTGCTGAGCGCCTGGGCGCCGCCGCCGCCGCCCGAGCCGGTGCACGATGCCAACAGCTTTGCCGCGACCGACCGGGAATGGCAGACTTTGCGGTTTGCGCAGGCGCAAGTCGCAACGATCGGCGACAACGCGGCGAGCGATGGCAAGATTGCGGTCGATGACGATCTGACCACTGCGGTCTATTCGCCTTTCACCGGGCGGGTCACGCATATCGATGTCAAGGCGGGCGATCATGTGAGCGCCGGCCAGGTGCTGTTCGCTGTTGCGGCAAACGAAGCCGCGCAAAGCGATGCCGATATCGCAACGGCAGCGGCGCAATTGAAAGTGGCGGTCGCGGCCGAAGCGCGGCAGCATGATCTGTATGACCACAAAGGCGCCGCGCTCAAGGACTGGCAGCAGTCGCAGGCCGATCTTGCTGCGGCGCAGGCCAACCTTTCCGCTGCGGAAGGTCGGCGCAAGGCGCTGGGCGGCGCGGTTGTCCATGGCGAAGGCGTCGTGCGTGCGCCGGTTTCGGGCATTGTTACGCAACGCCTGATCGGGCCGGGGCAAAATGTCGCCAGTGCTGCGGGCGGTGGGGCGACCCAGGCCTTTACGATTTCGACGTTCGACAAAGTCTGGCTGGTGGGCAATCTGCGCGAGGAAGATGCCGCGCGCGCGCGCGTCGGAATGACCGCCGAAGTGCGTCCGCTCGGCAGCAGCGAAGTGCTGCACGCGCGCATTACTTATGTGGCGCCGATCATCGACCCCAACACGCGGCGCCTGCTTGTGCGCGGTGAATTGCCCAATCCCGACGGGCATCTCAAGCCCGAGACATTTGCCACGTTCACGCTGGTTACCTGCAAAGAGCACGCATCGCTGACTGTTCCGGAAGAAGCGGTGATCTTTGAAGCGCAGACCGCGCGCGTATGGGTCGCCGACAGCAAGGCGCACCGGCTGTCGCTGCGCCAGATCACCACCGGGCAGATTGCCAATGGCGCGATCGAAGTCACCGGCGGGCTGAAGGCGGGCGAAACGGTGGTGACCGCGGGCAGCCTGTTTATCGACCGTGGCACCAAAGCCGACTGAGGGGCTGCGCACATGAACCCGATTGTGAACTTCGCGCTGCGTCGGCGCATGATGATCCTCGCGTGCCTTGCCGTGTTCCTGTTTGGCGGTTTCTTTGCCTACAAGACGCTCAACATCGAGGCCTACCCCGATCCGGTGCCGCCGCTGGTGGAAATCATCACGCAAAGCTCGGGGCTTTCGGCGCAGGAAATCGAGCGGACGATCACGATCCCGATCGAGATCCAGCTCGCCGGCATCAAGAACGTCAAAAAGGTCGAGACAATCTCGTTGTTCGGCCTGTCCGACGTGCGCGTACAGTTCACGTATGACTATACTTACGAAGAAGCGCAGCAGAAGGTACTCAACCAGCTGTCGCAATTGTCCGGGCTGCCCAATGGCGCGCAACCGGGCATTTCGCCGACCAGCCCGATCGGCGAAATCTTCCGCTATCAGATCGTCGGTCCCAAAGGCTATTCGGTAACCGATCTCAAAACCATCCAGGACTGGATCCTGCAGCGCCGCTTCAAGGCGGTGCCCGGGGTGATCGACGTCAACGGCTGGGCGGGCAAATCGAAGACCTATGAAGTGACCGTCGATCAGCACAAGCTGGTCGCCTACGGGCTGTCGCTGCCGCAAGTGCTCAATGCGATCAACAACGCCAATATCAACGTTGGCGGGCAGACCGTGAATATCGGCCCGCAAGCAGCGGTGGTGCGCGGCGTGGGCCTGATCCACACGATGGATGATATCCGCGACACGATGATCGCACCCAACAACGGCAAGCCCGTGCTGGTGCGCGATATCGCGACGGTGCAAGTCGGCAATCTGCCGCGGCTGGGGATCGTCGGAAAGGACGACGACGACGATATCGTGCAGGGCATTATCCTGATGCGGCGCGGCGAGGAAAGCCTGCCCACGCTGCAACGGGTCGAAGCCGAAGTCGATCGCATCAACCACGACAATATCCTGCCGCCGGGCGTGCATCTCGAAAAGATCTACGACCGGACCGATCTCATCAATGTCACGATCCGGACCGTGCTCGAAAACATGATCAGCGGCATCGTGCTGATCTTTGCGGTGCAGTGGATTTTCCTCGGCAGTTGGCGATCGGCGGTGATCGTGGCGATGACGATCCCGTTCGCGCTCGCCTTTGCGGTGATGATCATGGTGGCACGCGGCGAATCCGCCAATCTGCTGTCGATCGGTGCGATCGATTTCGGGCTGATTGTCGATGCGACCGTCATCATGGTCGAAAATATCTATCGCCACCTGAGCCAGGACCCCAAAGTGCGATTTGGGCGCGGCGTGCTCGACCGCATGGGCGGCATCCTGCCGTTTTCGGGCAAACTGGGCACGATTGCGCTATCAGCCAGCGAAGTGAACCGCGCGATTTTCTTTGCCGCCGCGATCATCATCGCGGGGTTCCTGCCGCTGTTCACGCTGACCGGGGTTGAAGGGCACATCTTTGGCCCGATGGCGCGCACGTATGCTTACGGCATTCTCGGCGGGCTGATCGCGACATTCACGATCAGCCCGGTGCTTGCCGCGGTGCTGCTGCGCGACAAGGAAGAGGAAAAGGAAACCTGGCTGGTCCGCAAGATGCGCGTGGCCTACGATCCGGCCTTGCGCTTCGCGGTGGGCAACCGCATCGCGGCGATGGGCGGGATGTGCGCATTGCTGCTCGCGGCCGGATTTGCAGTGACCAATCTTGGCCTCGAATTCCTGCCCAAGCTCGAAGAAGGCAATTTCTGGATTCGTGCCACACTGCCGCCGTCGATCAGTCTGGAGGAAGCGCAAGGTTATACCAACCGCATGCGCCATATCCTGATGAAATATCCCGAAGTCCAAACCGTGGTCAGCCAGCTCGGCCGGCCCGACGATGGCACCGATACCACCGGGTTCTACAACGCCGAGTTCTATGTCCCGCTCAAGCCGGCGGACGAGTGGCCCGGGCACCCGACCAAGGAACAGCTGACCAAGCAAGTCAGCGACGAACTGTCGGCGCCGTTTCCCGGCGTGGCGTTCGAGTTTTCGCAGAACATCGAAGACAACGTCGAAGAGGCCGCATCGGGGGTCAAAGGCCAGAATTCGGTCAAGATCTATGGCAACGATCTCGAAGCCATCCAGAAATCGGCCTATCAGATCAAGGAAATCATGGCCGGCGTGCAGGGCATTGCCGACTTGTCGGTGTTCGATGCAGTGGGCCAGCCCACGGTGAATATCAAAGTCGATCGGCTGAAAGCGGCGCGCTACGGCTTGGCGCCGGGCGATGTGAACGCGGTGGTGCAGGCGGCGATCGGCGGTCAGGCCGTGGGCAGCAACTTGTACGAATATGGTTCCGACCGCAATTTCCCGATCGTGGTGCGTCTTGCGCCCGAATACCGCAAGAGCCTGAACGCGATCAGCAATATTCCGGTGGCGGTGCCCAATGCGGTGGGCGGCGTGGCGCAAGTTCCGCTGAGCACGCTGGCGGACATCAAACTGGTGTCGGGCTTTTCGTTTATCTATCGAGAGAACCAGACGCGGTATATCCCGATTGGCTTTGCGGTGCGTGGTCGCGATCTGGGTAGCGCCATTCTCGAAGCGCAGGCCAAGATTGACAAGCAAGTCCACTTGCCACCCGGTGCCCGGCTCGAATGGGTGGGCGAATTCGGCGAGTTGCAGGCGGCGCTGTCGCGGCTGGAGATCGTCGTGCCGATCGCGTTCCTTGCCATTGGCGTGCTGCTGTTCGCCAATTTCGGATCGTTCCGCGATACCTTGCTTGCCGCAAGCGTGATGCCGATGGCGCTGGTGGGCGGGATTTTCGCGCTCTATTTTACCGGCACACCGTTTTCGGTATCGGCGGCGATCGGCTTTATCGGGTTGTTCGGCATTTCGGTGATGGGCGGGATTCTGGTGTTATCGTACTTCAACCAGATGATCGCCGCGGGCATGCCGCGCGAACAAGCCATTCTCCATGCCGCGCGAACCCAGTTCAGGCCGGTGATGATGACATGTATCGCGGCATGCGTCGGTCTGTTACCCGCTGCGGTCGCGACCGGCATCGGCAGCCAGGTGCAAAAGCCGCTGGCGCTGGTGGTGGTGGGCGGCATCCTGCTCGCGCCGGTGCTGATTCTGATCGTTCTGCCGGCAATGATCGACATGTTCTCCAACCGCAAGGACCCCCACGCCGACCGAGCGCCCAACGAGGAGCCTGCCGCATGAACGCGCATGTTCGTCTGCTTGTCTCGACCGGCGCGTCGCTGCTGCTTGCCGGCTGCGCGGTCGGTCCCAATTTCCATGCTCCGGCGGCACCGGTGCAAACCGCCTATGATCGCGACGGCAAGGACGCGATGGCAGCGCCCGCCGGGATCGCCGGCGGAACGCAGCAATGGGTACCGGGCGCGCCGCACGATGCGTGGTGGCATGCATTCGGTTCGCCGGCGCTCGATACGCTGATCGATGCCGCTCTCAAGGCCAACAGCGATCTGGCCGCGGCGCAGGCGGCATTGAAAGTCGCGCACGAAAACTGGCTGGCGACGCGCGGGATTCTGGTGCCGAGCGTGGATGCCGGGCTCGGCACCAGCCGCGCCAAGAGCTCGCAATATCTCTCGCCCGTGCTCAATGCGCCGACGTTCAGCTATAGCCTGCAAACCGCGCAAGTGAATGTCGGCTATACGCTCGATGTGTTCGGGCTCAACCGCCGCACCGTCGAACAGGCGCGCGCGCAATACGACAGCCAGGTCTATCAGACCGAAGCGGCGCGTATTTCGCTGATCAACAATGTCGCGGCGGCGGCGTTCCAGGACGCAGCGCTGCGCGCGCAGCTCGCGGCGCAAGAGCGCATGATCGCCATCCAGCGCGAAACGCTCGACATTCTCAAACGCCAGCGCGATGTGGGCCAGGCGGCGGGCGCCGATGTGCTGGCGCAGGAAGCCGCGCTGGCGCAGACCGAAACCGCGCTGCCGCCCTTGCGGCGCGCGAGTGCGCAGACGCGCGACCTGATCGCGTACCTCACCGGCCGCAGCGCCGCCGACGCGCTGCCCGATCGGGTCGATCTCGCCGCCGTTGCGCTCCCGACCGATCTGCCGCTGTCGCTGCCTTCGGAACTGGTGCGGCAACGCCCCGATATTCGCGCGGCCGAGGCGCAGTTGCACGTCGCCAGCGCCGGGGTGGGGATCGCGATTGCCAACCGCTTGCCGCAAGTGACGCTTTCGGCCAGCGCCGGTGGCAGCGCTGCCGGCTGGTCGAACCTGCTTTCGACCGGCAATTCGATGTGGTCGGTCGGCGCCGGGATTACCCAGCCGATTTTTGCCGGCGGCACGCTGCTCCATCGCCAGCGCGCGGCGCGCGCGGCCTATCAGCAGGCCGATGCGCAGTATCGCTCGACCGTGCTCGCGGCCTTCCAGAATGTGGCCGACACGCTCGCCGCGCTGCGCACCGATGCCGATGGCTTGCGCGCCAATGTGGCGGCGCGCGACACGGCTGCC
>CAITOD010000317.1 GCA_903893935.1 uncultured Sphingomonadales bacterium | reverse complement strand
GATGGCGATATCTGGAAATGGGGAGCCGATGCGAATATCCGGGGTAACCTCTGGCGCAAACATGGAGATATTGATGACGTCTTCACCGGCAGCAGCAGTTGGAGTAAGGACCGCGGTGTGTATGATATCATCTGCGCCCAGGCAGAACTGGCTCCGTACGCTGGGCCCGGGCATTGGAACGATCCCGATATGCTGATGGTGGGCATTGTGGGTTTTGGGAAGACCCATCCCACGCTACTTACGCCGAACGAACAGATTCTGCACGTTTCCATGTGGTGCATGATGGCGGCACTGCTGCTTATCGGTTATGACCTGACGAAACTTGATAAGTTTACCTTAGCGATTCTTACGAATGACGAACTGCTCGACATTGATCAGGATCCTTTGGGAAAGGCTGCTACCCGTATCGTTACGAGGGCAGAGGGCGGCGAAGTCTGGACTCGCCCGCTTTCGGATGGAACTCATGCCGCCGCTCTGCTCAATCCCCGTCCGTTTGATCAGAACATCACGCTAAATTGGTCTGATATCGGTATCACGGGCATGCAGTCGGTTCGTGACCTTTGGTTACACGAAAACGTCGGTTCCTTCGATCAGGAATACTCTGTGATTGTGCCTGCTCACGGTGTTGTGGTGCTTAGAATTGGTCAGTGACGATTGGTTTCACGAGCAGAAATCGGCTTCACTGAGAAGCTCGCTGCTCCTTGGATTCATTACTGGAAACGGCGCCCTGCTTTCCCAAGCTTCGGATCAAAAAAAAAGCGAACGGGTGCAATAGGGCCATTAGGTAAAAGCATTCGCTGTAGGAGTGGTAGGTGACCAGCCAAGCGACGCCTTGGTTCATCAGGATCCCGCCGACGGCGCTCCCGCACGCGATGACACCAAAGGCTGTGCCCAGAATCGGTCTCGGCGTGAGATCCAGGACGAGCGATGTCAGGTTACTGAGCCACGCCGTGAGTGCGCAGGCAACGAGCATGCAGACGCAAATGACCTCAGTGGTGGACGTAAGCAATGGCACGCAGAAGGCGAGAGGAGCGATCCCGGCGCTAATCAGCATGATACGCAGGCGGGAGGCGGCTGGTTTCAATCCTGTTTTAACGAGCCGCCCCGCAAGATAACCGCCCAATAAAAAACCAATATCGGCGGCCAGGAAAATGCGCCAAGTGATGGCCAATCCGGCTTGGTCTAGACCCCGGACCGTATGGAGATATTTTGGCAACCGAAATTGAAAAAAATACCAGGCGGGATCGGTCAGCAAGCGTGCCACCATCAGTTGCCAGACATAACGCAGACGGAAAACTTTCAGCCACCGGTGCTGCTCAGATGTAGGAAGCGCTTCCTTTTCCGTATCGGCTGGTTCGATAGTCGCCGCAAGGTAGGCCCGTTCCCGGTCGGTGATGCGTGGGTGCTCCAGGGGCTTCCGATAAAGCCAGAGCCAGAAAACCAGCCAGATGCCGGCCAAGATTGGCGAAACGGCAAATACCCAGCGCCACCCGAAGTGGCCTGCGATGATCGTAACCAAGATGGGTGCGATCGTCGCGCCGAGGGCGCCACCCACGCTGTAGATGCCAATTGCGATTCCTCGTTCGGCTGGCGGAAACCATTCCGAGACCGCCTTGGGTGAGGCGGTGAAGCTTCCAGCCTCGCCGAGCCCCAACATGAACCGATAGACGGAAAGCGACCGAGCTGAATGGGTCAACCCGGTCAAAGCGTTCGAGACCGACCACCACGCGATGAACAGCACCATGCTAAGGCGAACGCCGAGCCTATCCACGATGCGGCCTGACAGTAGATAGGCCAGTGTGTAGGCAACAAGAAAGCAGTTGATGACCGAGGCATATGCTTGGTCGGTAATCCCCAGATCCTTCTGGATTGTCGGCGCCAGCAAGCCAAGAACACTACGGTCAAGATAATTCAGAACCGCCGCTAGGCACAGCGCGAAGGCGATTAGCCAGCGCAGATGTGGAATCTTGAACATGGAAGATTGCCAAGCGATGTTCGGATCTTAGGGACCCGGGGGTGGTTCGCCGGAGCGGATTTCTACGCCCGAAGTCCCACCATTGGAAAGTATCTCCTCAAGATTCGGGCCTGCCACCAATTGCTTGAGGAAAGGGCCAGGCTGATAGACCTGATTGTCTGAGAGCGTGACCTGGGTGCATTGGTCGAGCCAGATCAGAGCTTGGGGGTTGACGCCGTAATTTCCGCCGGTTTCACCCGGCTTGGCGGTCATCACGTGATTGAAAATATTTTTCTCAATTGTGACTCCCTGTGCCGAAGTGACAAGAATGGAGGGGCCTCGGATATCGTCGAATCGATTTCCTTCGATAACGATGTTCTGATAGGTGCCGATTGCGTGGAAGTTTTTGTCTTCACCGGCTTGCGTGACGGAGATGCATCCAGCTTGGCAGGAATTCCATAGCGGGCAAAAATAACCGGTACCGATGAAGTGATTGCCGCGAATGACCAGGTTCGCGATGCCTGCGGCGGCTCTTGAGGGGATTTCGGGACACACCGTGACGCCAGAATGACCCTCGATTTCCTCGTTATTTTCGATTAGACCGTCG
>CAITOD010000316.1 GCA_903893935.1 uncultured Sphingomonadales bacterium | reverse complement strand
TCATCCTCGATCACGATCGGCAGCGGGCTCCAGCCGCTGCGCCCGCCAACGCTGCCCGACTGTTCGAGCAGCGACAGGAACGCGTGGCTGACAAACGGATTGGCGGTGCCTGCCAGGCGATCCCAGTCGGCCGCCGCGATTGCCGACACGCCCCGATGGATGCGTGCGACATGGCTCATCGGCGGACGCGCTCCGCCTGCAGCACCGCGAGCCCTTCGCCTTCGGCAATCGGCGCATCGGCGCGTTCGCCGGCGCGGCGCGCGCGCGCGGCGCTGTCGACCGTCCAGGTCAGCAGCGGAAGCCCGCGCCGCCGCTGCCCGCGCGCAAACGATCCGCCGATGTCGTCGATGTTGTAAGCCAGAAAATCGGGCCGCGCGCGCCACAGCGCCAGATGGCGCCGCGCTTTGGCGCCCAGCGTGCGCGAGCCGGCTTCGGAGGTGACCAGCCCGCGCACGACATGCGGCGCATAGCGGTGGAACCATGCCGCCACGCGCGGGTCGAAGCTCATCACCGCGAGCGGTCCGTGGTAGCCTTCGATTGCGCGGCGCACCGCCAGGCACAGCGGCGCCACCCGGCCATTCCCGGCGATCTTGAGTTCGATCAGCAGCGGCACTTGCCCCGCCACTTGCGTCAGCAGCGCGCCGAGCGTGGGGATCGTGTCGTCGCTGCCGAGCAAAGGCAAGCCCGCCAGCGTGGCCGCCGCTTCGTGCGCGACCCGCCCCTTGCGGCCGGTCAGACGTTCCAGATCGGCATCGTGAAACACGATCGCCTGGCCATCGCGGCAGCGCTGCACATCGCATTCGATGCCCAGCCCTGCGTCGATCGCGGCGGCAAAGGCTTGCGCGCTGTTTTCGATGCGCCTCGCGGCGCGATCATGATAACCGCGGTGCGCATAGATCCAGGTGGTGAGCCAGTCGCATCGCCCCTTGGCCGGGGGCGGCACGAGCCAGCGGTCAAACAGCGCGAACAGCAAAAACAGCATCGATTTCCACCGCCGCGCCCAGCGGCAACACCGGCACGCCGACCGCGCTGCGCGCATGCCGCCCGGCTTCGCCGAACGCGGTGATCATCAGTTCGGATGCGCCATTGGCCACTTTGGGCTGATCGGTGAAATCCGCCGCCGAATTGATGAACGCGCCGAGCTTGACCACGCGTTCGACCCGGTCGAGCGAGCCGAGCGCAGCCTTGACTTGCGCGAGCAGCATCAGCCCGCAGCCGCGCGCGGCGATCACGCCCTGTTCGAGCGAAACGGTTTCGCCCAGCCGCCCGGTCATCAGCGCGCCGTCGACGAACGACACCTGGCCCGAGACATAGAGCATGTTTCCCGCAAGCACGGTGGGCACATAAGCGGCGACGGGGGCCGCCGCCTGCGGCAGCGTTGCGCCCGCGGCGGCGAGCTTGTCGGCAACGGTATCGGTCATGCGGCTTCTCCCTTGATGGTATCCATGATCCACGGCAGCGCTTCGGGCCATGCGTCAATCCGGGCATGCGCGTGGCCGGCGGCATGCGCGCAGTCGATATGCGGTGCAAGCAGCGGCTCGCCGCACAGATGCAGCCGGTGCACCGCAGGCGTCAGTTCGCCGACCGAGGCATGGTGCTGCGGCAGATCATCGATAAACACAGCACGCGAGGGCCGATATTCATCGAGGATCGCGCGCAAGGCCGGGCCTTTGGGGCCCTGGTTGGTGAACACGCGCGCATGAATGCCGTGATCGGCCAGTTGCCGCGCGCGCGCCTCGCGCCGGTGATCGTTGAGATTGGTCAGGATCACCACGTCGGCGTGCTCAGCCAGCGTGTTGATGCCTTCGATCGCGCCGACGATGGGATGCTGGCGATACATTTCGGTGTCGAAAAACAGGTTGAGCATGCGCCAGATTTCGGGTCCTTCGACCTGGCGACCATCGTCGGCATAGCGCATGGCTTTGCCGAAATCGTTGTCTTTCATCACAAAATCAATGCCATGGCATTCTGCGACATAAGCCTTGAACGGGGCGACCATGTGCAACAGCACTTCGTCGCAGTCGCTGATCACCAGCGGGCGGGTCATCGCAATTTCTCCCAGGCTGCGGCCAATGTGGCGGGTTCAATATCGAGCGCGTCAGCCGCCGCGACAAGGTCTGCTTCGTGATTGGCGAGAAATTCGAGCACCGACCCCATGACCGCCCGATCGTTCACCCCGGCGCGCAATGCATCGGGCGTGAGCCCGGTCAGCGCCAGAAACCGCTCGGCGCGCGGTCCGTCGCCAAGCACGAAAACAAGCGCCTGCAGCGCGAGCGCCATCGGGTCGGGTGAAAGGGTCGGGTCGCGCATGATTGCCAGTACCCTTTCGCGTGCATAAGAGTGAGCCCCAAGCCTCTAGTCGTATAGGGCCTCAAATCCTATAAGGGTCGCGCGTGGCAAAAAGAATTCTGGTTGTCGAGGACAACGACCTCAACCGCAAATTGTTCTGCGACCTGCTCAAGGCCAAAGGGTTCGAAGTCGAGCCGCTCGCCGACGGGTTTGCGGTGATCGAACGCGCGCGCGCGTTCGCACCCGATCTGGTGATCATGGATATCCAGCTCCCGCGCATTTCGGGGCTCGAACTGATCGAAGCGCTGAAAGCCGATGCAGACTTGCGCGCGATCCCGGTGCTGGCGGTGACCGCCTATGCCGGTAAAGGCGATGAAGAGCGCATTCGCGAAGCCGGCGCCGAGGGCTATCTCGCCAAGCCGGTCTCCATCATGCCCTTCCTGCAAGCCGTAACCCAGCTGATCTGACTCAAATCCTCCCCGGCACGGGGAGGGGGACCGCCCGAAGGGTGG
>CAITOD010000315.1 GCA_903893935.1 uncultured Sphingomonadales bacterium | reverse complement strand
GCGCAACCCGCGCCTCGCGCAGCCTTATGCGACCTGGCGACGGATGAGTGCCGAAAAGCGCGCCGAAACGCTGGCCAGCGCCGAGGCCTTTCTGGCCACGCTCTAGCTCTGTTCGCGCGCCAGCAATTCGCGCTTGATATCGAGCCCCCAGGCATAGCCGCCGATGCTGTCGTCGCTGCGGATCACGCGATGGCACGGGATCAGCACGGCAACGTGATTGGCGCCATTGGCGCCGCCCACCGCGCGCACCGCGCGGGGATTGCCGATCGCGGCGGCGATATCGCCATAGCTGCGCGTTTCGCCCGGCGGGATTTCGCGCAAGGCGCGCCACACCGCTTCCTGAAATGCGGTGCCGCGCACATCGAGCGGGATATGCGCGCCGGTGCCCGGGGCTTCGACAGCCGATACCACCTGCCCCAGCAAATGCGCAAATTCGGTGCTGCCTTCAACCAGCGTGGCATTGGGAAACCGCTCGGCCAGGTCCGCGCGATCTTCGGCGAACGACACGCGGCACACGCCTTTTGCGGTCGCGGCGACCAGCATCGGGCCGAGGCTGGTCTGCACCGTGGCCCAGTGAATGGTCACCCCGCGCCCGCCATTGGCCCAGGCCGATGGCGCCATCCCCAGCCGCGCGGCGCTGTCGGCATAGAACCGCGAGGGGCCCGAAAAGCCCGCGTCATAGATCGCTCCGGTCACGCTTTGCGCGCTGCTCAAACTGTCGGCCATGCGTTCGGCGCGCAGCGCGCGGGCATAAGCGGCGGGCGACAGCCCGGTGTGGCGCACGAACAGGCGTTGCAAATGCGCCGGGCTGTACCCGGTCGCCGCGGCCAGATCGGCGAGCGCCAACGGGTCCTCAGCCTCGCGGATGGCGGCGAGTGCAGCGAGAATGGCGGCTTCGTCGCGCGCCAGTTCATCGGGGCGGCAGCGCTGGCACGCGCGCAGGCCCGCCGCGCGCGCATCGGCGCCATCGGCGAAAAAGCGCACATTGGCGCGATGCGGATGGCGCGCGGGGCATGACGGGCGACAATAGATGCCGGTGGTCAGCACGCCGGTCACAAAGCGTCCGTCAAACGTGCGGTCGCGCGCCAGCACGGCGGCCCAGGCCTGATCGTCGGTCATCATCGGCGCAGCTCCCTCATGCGGTCGGCCAAATCCTTTTGCCGCGATCGGCATGACCCCATCCTTTTGCCGCGTTCGGCATATAATGCATCCCGCGCCTTGCGATCAAACCGCGCAAGCGGCAAGAACGGCGCCATGTCTCTACGAACCCTGCTCCGCCCGCTGCTTGCAATCCTGCCGATGCTTGCGCTGTTCGGCTTTGCCCCTGCGGCGCTGGCCGATCCCGCCGACGTTGCCGCCGCCAGCCGCGGCGTGGTGCGTGTGGTGCTGGTGCGCAACGGCTGGACCGGGGTGTCGATGCTCGGCCACGGATCGGGCTTTGCGGTGGCGCCCGACATGATCGTGACCAATGCGCATGTCGTGGAAGCGGCGCAAAAGGACGGCGCGGTCGTGATCGGGGTGATCCCGAGCCAGGGCCGCGACAGCTTCCCCGCGCATATCGTCGCGTTTTCGCCCGGCAACGATCTCGCGTTGCTGCAACTGGGCAACCATGCGGCATTGCCGCCGTTGACGCTGTTCGGCGGGCCGACGCAAGATGGCATGCAAGTCGCCGCGGTCGGCTATCCCGGCAATGTCGATGCGGCGCAGGGCCTCAACGCGGGTGACATGGTCACCCCGCAGGATACCGTCAAGACCTATGGCCAGATCTCGGCCGGCCGCCCGGCGCGCGAATTCGACACCATCCTCCACACCGCGCAACTGGGCGCGGGCAATTCGGGCGGGCCGCTGCTCGACAGTTGCGGCCGCGTGCTGGGGGTCAACAGCTTTGGCACGGTGAGCGACAACGGCACGGATTCGTCGTTCTTTTTCGCGATTTCGATGCGCGAGCTGCAGCCGTTTCTGAAAACGGCCAAAGTCATGCCGCACCTCGCCAGCCTGCCGTGCACCTCGATTGCCGATCTCGACCGCGCCGACACGCAACGCGCCGCCGACGAGAAAGTCAAAGCCGCCGCCGACATCCTGGCGCGCACCACTGCGCGCGACCGCGCGTTCGACAAGGCGCGCCACGATGCCGAAATCGATGTGCTGGCCGAACGCGACAATGGCCTTGCCATCGCCGCATTGCTGATGGTCGCCGCGATCGGGGCGGGCACTTTCGCGTTCATCCAGAGGCAGCGCGGCAATGTGCCGCTGCTGCGCGTGGGTGTGGGGCTGGTGGTGGTGCTGGTGGTCGCGGCTGCATTCGCCTGGGTGCTGCGCCCGCCGCTTGGCGCGATCGACGAACGCGCCAAAGACCGCATCGCCGAAGCCGATGCCAGCAGCGCGCCTTCGGCCGAACCCGGCCCCGACAGCAGCGCCAGCCCGGCCGCCGCTGCGGCGTCGAAGCTGATCTGCGTGCTCGATCCGGCGCGCAGCCGGGTTACCGTTTCCGACATCACCGATGTGCCGCTGCAATGGGATGCGGGCGGCTGCGCCAATGGCCGCACGCAATACGGCCTGTCTGATGATGGCTGGTCGCGCGTCGCGGTGCCCAATGGCGAAGACACGATCACGGTCACCCATTTCGATCCGGCGACGCACGCGCTGACGGTCGACCGGTTCCTGATGGGGATCGACGACATGACCCGCGCGCGCGGCGAACGCGCCAAAGTCGCGATCCCGCCGTGCGGCGCCAGCGACACGCTCGCGCGCCAGTTCGGCGCGGCGCAAGGCGCGATCAAGGCCATGCTGCCGGCCGAACCCAACGAGCGCATGCGCTACGCCTGCCAACTCGCGCGGTAGCGCGCGTGTTCAGCTTCGCTGGCCTTCGGCTCAGGATGAGCGGGATCAGGCAAGGGTGGCTTGCTTGCGCGGGGTGAAACCGCATGCCGCTGTGCGCATACGTCTGCATTGGCCTCCGGCACCCGCGCCATTTGCTATCTTGTCATAAGCGGGCGGGGTTGCTAGGCGCCCCCCCAAGCCGGGCTGATGCAGCCGCTTCCTTTGCGGAGCGAGCGTTGCCCGGGTGGCTCATCCGATAGGGGGACAACAGCGCGTGGGGATTTCCGGCGGCATTACGGCCAGCTTGGCAGGGCGTTACGCCTCGGCGCTCTATGCACTGGCGGGCGAACACGGCGCGGTTGCCGCAATCGAAGCCGATCTCGACCGGCTTTCGGCGGCAATCGGCGAATCGACCGATCTCGCCAAGCTGCTGCACGACCCGCAAGTCACGCGCGACGAAGCCACCCGCGCGATCAAGGCAGTAGCAGGCGTGCTGTCGCTCAACCCGCTGACCGGCAATTTCCTTGGCGTGCTGGCGGGCAACCGCCGGCTTGCCAGCCTGCCCGCGATCATCCGTGCCTATGCCGCGATCGCTGCCGATGCGCGCGGCGAAGTGACCGCCACGGTCACCACCGCGCACCCGCTCAATGCCGACCAGATCGCCGCGCTGACCGCAAAG
>CAITOD010000314.1 GCA_903893935.1 uncultured Sphingomonadales bacterium | reverse complement strand
TGCTGATCCAGAAGCCGTCGATCCTGCTGCTCGACGAACCGACCAACCACCTCGACGCCGAATCGGTGCTGTGGCTGGAAAACCACCTCAAGGAATACGCCGGTGCGGTGCTGATGATCACCCACGACCGCTATTTCCTCGACAACGTGGTCGGCTGGATTCTCGAAATCGACCGCGGCAAGTACTTCCCCTACGAAGGGAATTATTCGACGTATCTGGAAAAGAAAGCCAAGCGCCTCGAACAGGAAGATCGCGAAGCGACCGGCCGGCAAAAGGCCATCAACGACGAACTCGAATGGATCCGCGCCGGCACCAAAGGCCGCCAGACCAAGTCCAAATCGCGTATCAAAAAGTTCGAGGAACTCGTCGCCAGCCAAAACAACCGCAGCCCGGGCAAAGCCCAGATTGTCATCCAGGTGCCCGAACGCCTCGGCGGCAAAGTGATCGAGGCCAAAGGCCTGACCAAAGCCTATGGCGACAAGCTGCTGTTCGAAGACTTGTCGTTCCTGCTGCCGCCGGGCGGTATTGTCGGGGTGATCGGGCCCAACGGGGCGGGTAAATCGACTTTGTTCAAACTGCTGACCGGCAAGGAACAGCCCGACAGTGGCACCGTCGAGATCGGATCGACCGTGCGGCTGGGCTATGTCGACCAAAGCCGCGATGCGCTCGACCCCGCGAAAAACGTGTGGGAAGAAATCTCGGGCGGGCACGACTACATGAAAGTCAACGGGTTCGACACGTCGACCCGGGCCTATGTGGGCGCGTTCAATTTCAAAGGCGCCGACCAGCAGAAGAATGTCGGCAAGCTGTCGGGCGGTGAACGCAACCGCGTGCACATGGCCAAGATGCTCAAGACCGGCGGCAACGTGCTGCTGCTCGACGAACCGACCAACGATCTCGATGTCGAAACGCTGGGCGCGCTCGAAGAAGCGATCGAGAACTTTGCCGGTTGCGCAGTGGTGATCAGCCACGACCGCTTCTTCCTCGACCGTCTGGCGACGCATATCCTGGCTTTCGAAGGCAACAGCCACGTCGAATGGTTCGAAGGCAACTTCGCCGCCTATGAAGAAGACAAGCGCCGCCGCCTCGGCGATGCGGCCGACCGGCCTACCCCGCTCGCGTACAAGAAGCTGTCGCGCTGACCGGGGCGGCAGGACGCACGGCTTTAGAATTTGTGCACCGGTCCTGCCTGACAATGCGGACCGGATAACCGAGTCGCGCCTGGCAAACAGCGACCCGGCACGGAGTCTCCGCATGCATCCGGCAAACCGCGCATTCCTGTGTGCTGCAATCGGCCTCGCGCTGGCAGCCGGCCCCGCACCAGCCAAGGAAGCGCAGCACGGCAGCGTGCATGCCGTCCGGCACGCCGGCACGACAACCGCCGCCGCGCAACCAGCCGCTGCACCCGCGAGCCATGCCGCGGCTCCTCCGAAAACGGCACATGTGGCGCACGCCCCGCGCGTGCACGCGGCACGAGCCGGCGCGCATCATCAGGCACCGCGCACAGGCACCGCGCTGGCGTCCGGCGCAGCGCCTGGCCAAGCCACCGCCGCTGCGGCGCAAAGCATCAGCGCGGCGTCTGCCCAGCCGCCGTCAAGCGCGATGGCGGCCGCGCCGGGATGGAACACCGGCTGGCACACCGATCAGCGCTTTGACTGGGTCACCTGGCGGGCCACGCACACCGCGTTGTTCCGTCCCGGCCTGTATTATCCACCGTTCGGCGGCTATGCCTATGCCCCGATCGACGTCGGCGCGGTGCTGGGTGCCGAATTTCTGAGCGACCGCTACCTGATCGAAAACCCGGCGATCTATCACTTGCCCCCGGCCTGGGGGTCCTATCGCTGGGTGCGGTATTACAACGACATCCTGCTGGTCGATATCGACAACGGGCGCGTTGTCGAAGTCATCCACAGCCTGTTTCTCTGACCAGCCCTCAATCGCTTGTCTGGAGCGCCTCGAGCACGCGCTGCATCAGCGCTTCGCCCGCCTCGGTCAGGCGGACATAGCGGCGCCGGCCATCGACATTGTCGGCCGCGCGATAGATCAGCCCTTCCTGTTCAAGCCGCGTCAACCAGCGCAGGATCGTGGTCGATGGCACACCGGCCTCGATGCACACGCTCGACACCTGAATTTCGCGACGGCTCTTTTGCGCGATGTAGACATCGAGCAGAATATCCCACGCCGGTTCACCGAACAGACCGCCCAACCCCGCCGCCATATCACGGCGTCGCCGGGCATCATAAAGCTGTTTGGCACGACGCAAGTACCGAGTGTCACTCTCCAACCGGACGTCCAAGTCTTTCGTCTCCGTATCTCGGCCCATCAAGTGTCGACCGGACTTGAGAGAGACAAAAACCTGGCGTATCGTCATGGAGTGTTGGCCAGACGACCAACATGACAAGATCGCCGATCGAGCGCCCCGCTTCGGTCCGGATACTTCCGGCTTCCCTTGCATTAACCATGTTCACACGAGATTTTTCGTGTTTTTGCAATGGGATTTGTCCGGAATGGACTAAAACAAACCCGTATAAGCCGTGGGCCAGCGCGTTCCACTGCCCCCCCTGCCCCTATTGCCGTTCTTGGCTGTATGGGCCATGAACTTGCGCAGCCATGGTTTTTTCTTTCAATTCCGCGTCGCGCGATCCTGATCGACCAGCGCTTTGCCATATCGGCGAAATGGTGCGCGCACGGCTCGATGCCGACCCTGCCGCCTATCGTCTGCCGGTCGAAGGCGCCGAGCTTTACGCGGTCGCCGATTTCCTGTCGGCGGGCGATTGCGAGCGGCTGATGCGGGTGATCGACGAAGTCGCGCGGCCCTCGCCCACCTACAACCACAATATCGATGGCGGGCGCACCAGCTATACTGGCGATGTCGATCCGCGCGATCCGTTCATCCGCAAATTGCAGCGGCGGATCGACGATCTGCTGGGCATGGACCCGGCGCTGGGCGAAACCTTGCAGGGCCAGCGGTATACCGTGGGCCAGGAATTCAAGCACCATTACGATTACTTCGTCGCCAAGCACGAATATTGGGATGACGAGCGCAAGCGCGGCGGCCAGCGCAGCTGGACTGCGATGGGCTATCTCAACGCAGTCGAGGAAGGCGGCGCCACCGATTTTCCCAAAATCAATCTGTCGGTGCCGCCGCAGGCCGGTGTGCTGCTGATCTGGAACAACATGCTGCCCGACGGGCGCCCCAATCCGCGCACCATCCACGCGGGCGCACCGGTCAGGCGCGGGGTCAAATATGTGCTGACCAAGTGGTATCGGGCGCGGGCGTGGTCGTGACCGCGCGCCGCACTGCACTTGATTTCGCCCTGCTGTTTCTTGCACTGCACGCTTGCCCTGGCACCGTGCAGGCGGCCGATGCCGCATCGCCATCGCTGCAAACCGCGGCGATGGATGACCGGCTCGACCGCGTGTTCGCCGACGACAGCCGCGCCGAACAGGCGCTCGATCCGCTGGGCGCAATGACGCGCGGCGAGCCCGTGCCGCGCGACTTGCTGGTGCAGACGTTTACCCCCGCGCTGGTCGCGCGCCAGCGTGCGGTGATCGAACACGCGCTGGCCGATCTCGCCACGATCGATCGCAATGCGCTCGATGCCGCGCATCGCCTGTCGTTTGATGTGTTTCGCCAGACTCTGGACGTGCAACGTGCGCTGCTCCAACCCGGGCCGCAAGCGCTGATCGGGGTGCAGCCGTTCAACCATTTCATGGGGCTGCTGGTCGAATTGCCCGAAATGGCCGCGAGCGACGATGGCCGATCCTTGCAGACCCTGGCCGATATCGAGGCCCGGCTCACGCTCGAACGCAGCGTGCCCGCGCTGTTTGCCAATGCGCAAGCGAGGTTTCGCGAAGGCATGGCGAGCGGCGTGGTCGAACCGCGCCAGACTGTCTTGGCGATGATTGCCGAAATCGACGCGATCGTCGCGCGCCCGCCGGCGCAATCGCTGTTCATGGACCCGCCCAACCATGTGCCGCGCCAGACCGCGCCCGCCACGCGGCGCCGGCTGAAGCGCGCGTATCTGGCCGCGACGACCGGGGCGGTCTATCCCGCTTATCACCAGTTGCGCGCCTTTCTGCACGATACTTATCTGCCCGCCGCGCGCGAGACGGTGGGGCTGTCGGCGCTGCCCGGCGGCGCGGCGCTCTATCGCCTGCTGGTGCGCGGCCAGACCACGCTCGATCTCGATCCCGATGCGGTGCACCAGACCGGGCTTGCCGAAGTCGCGCGCATCCAGCGCGCCATGAAGCAGGTCGAGAGCGAACTCGGTTACACGATGCCGCTCGGCGATTTCTTCGAAACGATCCGCACCGCCCCCCGTTTTCACCCCACGAGCGCTGCGCAACTGGGCGACGGCTTTCGCGCGGTCGCCAGCGAAGTCGCGGTGCTTGCGCCGCGCTATTTCCTCCGTTTGCCGCGCACCGGGCTGACTATCCGCGCCTATCCCGCATACCGCGCGCGGTTCGAAGCGGGAGGCAGCTACAGCGAAGGCCTGCCCGATGGCAGTCGTCCGGGAACCTTCTGGTACAATACCTATGACTGGCCGCACCGGTTTCTGACCGGGATCACCACGCTCTATCTGCACGAAGGCGCGCCGGGGCACCATTTCCAGATCAGCCTGGCGCAGGAAAACGCGTCGCTGCCCGATTTCCAGCGGTTCGGCGGCAATGCCGCCTATGTCGAAGGCTGGGCGCTCTATGCCGAAACGCTGGGCTACGACATGGGGCTCTATCGCGATCCGATGCAGCGTTGGGGCACGCTCGACGACGAAATGCTGCGCGCAATGCGGCTGGTGGTCGATACCGGGCTGCACACGCGCGGCTGGACCCGCGACCAGGCGATTGCCTATATGCTGGCCAATTCAGGCATCGGCCGGATCGACGCGGCGGCCGAAGTCGATCGCTATATTGCCGATCCGGGTCAGGCGCTGGCCTATAAAGTGGGCGCGATGACGATCCAGCGGCTGCGCGACGAAGCCCGCGCGCGACTGGGCGACCGGTTCGATATCCGTGCGTTCCACGATCAGGTGCTCGGCAGCGGTGCACTGCCGCTTGCCGTGCTCGAAGCCAAGCTCCACGCCTGGATGGCCGATCAGGAAGCCAGCGCCTCGGCAATCAATGCGCGCGTGTTGGCGAGGCCATAGAGCGCGATGAAGCTGCCCATGCGCGGGCCTTGCGACGAGCCGAGCAGGGTCTCGTAGAGCGCCTTGAACCAGTCGCGCAGCGACTCAAACCCGAAAGCCGGGTCTTTGCCCACTTCATAGACCATCGTCTGGAACGCCTCGGCGCCGGCATCGGCGGTCATCGTGGCGAGCGCGGCATCGAGTGCGGCGAGCGCGGCCGCTTCGTTGGCGGCGGGCGCGCGGCGTTGCAGCGTGGGCGCGATCAGATCACGGTTATAGGCCAGCGCGCGCGTCACCAGCGCGTCGAGCGCGGGATGTGCTGCGGGATCGGCCTGGGCGACATAATTGCCCAGATACGACCACACCTGGTCGCGGCTCGCGCCGGCACCCAGCACGCCCACCAGATTGAGGAGCAGGCCATAAGTGACCGGCAGCGTATCGCCGGCGCCGCCATGGTAGCCGTTGGTGCGCAGCAAGTGCCACACCGGGTTGCCCAGTTGTTGTTCGACCGGCTGGCTGGCCAGCTTCTCGCGGAATTGCCAGTATTCATCGACCGCGCGCGGGATGATCCCCACATGCAGCGACTTGGCGCTTTTGGGTTCGCGGAACAGATAGAAGCCGAGCGATTCCTCGCTGCCGTATTCAAGCCACTGGTCGATCGTCAGCCCGTTGCCTTTCGACTTCGAGATCTTTTCGCCCTTTTCGTCGAGGAACAGCTCGTAAATCAGCCCTTCGGGGCGGCGTCCGCCCAGCACCTGCGCAATGCGGCCCGATTGCAGGTGGCTGTCGGTCAGGTCTTTGCCGCACATTTCGTAATCGACGCCCAGCGCTGCCCAGCGCATCGCCCAATCGACTTTCCATTGCAGTTTGGCCTGGCCACCCAGAATGCTCGCCTCGACAATGCTGCCATCGCTGTCGGCAAAGCGCACCAGCCCGGCCTCGGCATCGACGACGGTGACCGGCACTTGCAGCACGACGCCGGTGGTGGGCGAAACCGGCAGCACCGGCGAATACGTCTGGCGGCGTTCCTCGCGCAGCGTCGGCAGCATGATCGCCTGGATCGCGTCATAGTGGCGCAGCACATTGATCAGCGCGGCATCGAAAGCGCCCGAATTGTAGCATTCGGCGCTCGATACGAATTCATAATCGAAGCCGAAGCGATCGAGAAACTGGCGCAGCATCGCGTTGTTGTGCGCGGCGAAGCTGTCGTGCGTGCCGAACGGATCGGGAATGCGCGACAGCGGCCGGCCAAGGTTTGCCGCCAGCATGTCCTTGTCGGGCACATTGTCGGGCACTTTGCGCAACCCGTCCATATCGTCGGAAAACGCCACCAGCCGCGTCGGCGCCGGTGTGCCGTGCGCATCCGTGGTCAGCGCTTCATAGGCGCGGCGCACCAGCGTGGTGCGCAAGACTTCCTGAAAGGTGCCGATATGCGGAAGTCCCGAAGGACCATAGCCGGTTTCGAACAGCACCGGCAGCAGATTGCCCGCCGCATCGCGCTTGCCGCCGGGGTAGCGCTTGACCAGCTTGCGCGCCTCTTCGAACGGCCAGGCTTTGGACACCTGGGCGGCTTCGTACACGGCACGGTCGCTTGGGCCGGTTGGAGTCTGGGCGGTTTCGGTCTGGGCTATGTCGGTCATACCCCGCTGCCCTTTGGCGATTGCGCCCGTTTTGGCAAGGGCCGGCTGATTTGCGGGCCTGCGTGTTTACCGTGTCGGTGCCTGCTTTTTCGCATCACGCCTTGGCGGCCGATACCGCGTTCATCACACGCAAACCTTTTTATACCAAATTTTCATGATCGCCCGGGGTGTTAACAGATTTTTTACAATAAAAATTGTATCAAGTTGTAACGATCGATACACTCGGTCGCGGCAGATCAGGCGGCGGGGGTGGCAGTGACTTTCGACTAGGCGTGGTTGCAGATTGCAGCAAGCCGTTCTGATTCGAAATCATGGCAACAACTGCCCTGATGGGCAATTCCGAGATTGAAAATTTTTATGCGATTTCGTCAAACCTGAAATTTTCATAATGCATGAAAGGAATTTTATTATGCATAATTTGAAATTTCAATCGTTTCTGATCGAAGGCATTCTGATTACCACGGCCATCCTGGGCAGTAGCGTGGGGATTCTGGTCGACTATCTGCGCTAAGCCGCAAGGGTATGCGCTAATGTGCTTGCTCCAGTCGGGAAGCAGACCCTGAACACAAGATCACGGCTTTACCGATGACGTGAAGCCTGTGTCTCAATCGCGCAAGATCAGATCCGCCTGCGGCTTGTGCGCGCGGATTTCCTGCTCGGTCAGCCCGCAGATCTCGTGCGGGAAAACCAGCCATTCATTGGTTTCGTGGACAAAGTAATCGGGGCGCAAGCTGGTCCGGTTGCGCCGGGGTTTCCAGTAAACCGTGGCGATGCGGATCTCGCGCGGCGTGTTGTGCCGGCACCGGGCGTTGAGCTCGTGCAGGAAAGCTTCGACCGAGCGGCCCGAATCGAACACGTCGTCGACCACCACCAGCCGGTCTTCGGGGTTGAGCGTATCGATCAGATAGCCCAGCGAATAGACCCGCACCTGATCGTCCTGCTGGTCGATCCCGCTGTAGGACCGTGTGCGGATGGCGATATGGTCGGTGGCGATGCCACGATATTCAAGCAATTCCTGCACCGCGATGCCCACCGGCGCACCGCCGCGCCAGATCCCGACAATATGCGTCGGGACAAACCCCGAATCGACGATGAGATTGCCCAGCCGAAACGAATCTTCCAGCAGACGGTCGGCGGTGATCCAGGTTTTTTCGATGGCGGTCGCGGCGTTTTCCATCGTCTGGGCCTAATCGCCCTGCACGCGGGCGTAAATACCCCGCGTGGGATTTGGTGTGGTGTTGGGGGGAACCCGCCACTGCGGCCCATCCCATCACTGCTTGAGCAGCGAAAGTACGTTTTGCTGGCTCTGGTTGGCCTGGGCGATCATC
>CAITOD010000313.1 GCA_903893935.1 uncultured Sphingomonadales bacterium | reverse complement strand
TGGCATCGATCACCCGGCCCAGCGTCTTGTGCACGGTCAATCCTTCGGGGATCGTGCTCAGCACGCGGCCCAGACTGTCGAACAATTTCGCATCGATGCCGGTCGGCACACCGCGGCGTGCGGTCACCGGGTCGGCCGGCTTGTTCAGCCCGCTCCAGCGGCCGCCGAACCAGTCGGCTTCGTTGGCCTTGTAGCTTTTCGACGCTTCGAATTCGTCTTCGAGCATGGCGACAAAGCTGTCTTCGGTGGCGCCTTTCCAGTTGCCATCGATCACGCCCTGGGCCAACAGCTTGTCGGCATAGATCGCGCTGATCGGCGGATGCTGACGAATCTTGGCGTACATCAGCGGCTGGGTAAAGCTGGGTTCGTCGCCTTCGTTGTGGCCAAACCGACGATAGCACCACATGTCGACCACCACATCGCGGCCGAATTTCTGGCGATAATCGATCGCCAGCTTGCACGCGAACGTCACCGCTTCGGGATCATCGCCGTTGACGTGGATGATTGGCGCCTGAACCCCCTTGGCCACGTCCGACGGATACGGCGATCCGCGCGAAAACTGCGGGCTGGTGGTAAAGCCGATCTGGTTGTTGACGATGAAATGGATGCAACCGCCCGTGTCATAGCCGCGCACGCCCGAAAAGCCGAAGCATTCCCACACGATGCCCTGGCCGGCGAACGCCGCATCGCCGTGGATCAGCACCGGCAGCACCTGCTTGTGCCGGCCCGGGCCGATGTCGTCGCGAAACACCTGCTGCGCGCGGGTCTTGCCCAACACGACGGGATCAACGGTTTCGAGGTGCGAGGGGTTGGGCTGCAGGCTCATGTGCACTTTGATGCCGTCGAATTCGCGGTCGGTCGAAGTGCCGAGATGGTATTTGACGTCGCCCGATCCGCCGACATCTTCGGGATTGGCGCTGCCGCCCGAAAATTCGTGGAAAATCACGCGGTAGGGTTTGTGCATCACATTGGCGAGCACGTTCAGCCGGCCGCGATGCGACATGCCGTAGATGATTTCGCGCACGCCGCGCTGGCCGCCGTATTTGATAACCGCTTCGAGCGCGGGGATCATCGATTCGCCGCCATCGAGCCCGAACCGCTTGGTGCCGACATATTTGCGGCCGAGGAATTTTTCGTACTGCTCGCCACGGATCACCGCAGCAAGAATCGCCTTTTTGCCGTTGGGCGTGAAATCGATCGACTTGTCGCCGCCTTCGATCCGGTCCTGGATGAACGCGCGTTCCTCCACATCGGCGATGTGCATGAATTCAAACGCGATCTTGCCGCAATAATTGCGCCGCAGAATGGCGACGATTTCGCGCGGGGTGGCCCATTGCAGGCCCAGCACGCCGCCGAGATAGACTTTGCGTTCGAGCGCTGTGCCGACAAAGCCGTGGTATTCGGGCGACAGGTCGGCGGGCAGATCCTGCCGCGCGAGGCCCAGCGGGTCGAGATCTGCGGTCAGGTGCCCGCGCACGCGGTAAGTGCGGATCAGCATCATCGCGCGGATCGAATCCGCGGCGGCCTGTTCGAGCGCTGCTTCATCAAGCTTGGGCGCGTCGGCCTTTTTTTGCGCGCGCGCGATTTCGAGCTTGAGCGCCATCGGGTCGAGCGCGCGGGTCAGCTCGTCGCCCGCCGCAGCGTCGGTCAGCGGCCAGCGCGGCGATGCCCAGCTCGGCCCTTGCTGCGGCCCGTCTTGCGCGGGATCCGCATCGAAATCGTGCAATTCGTGACCCATTTTTTCGTCTCCTGTGCCCCGGGGAGCCCGGGGCGACGGAAACCCCGGCGCCGGTTCGCGCCGGGGATTGTGGAATGTCGGTACGCGGATCAGCCCAGTGAGGGATCAATCGCCTTGCACGCCACCAGCAGTTCCTTGACCGCGTCGACCGAGACCTGAAGATTGGCCTTGGCCGCATCGTCGAGCGCGATTTCGATGACTTTTTCGACGCCGCCGGCACCGATCACCACCGGCACACCGACATAGAGACCATCGACGCCGTATTCGCCGCTGACATAAGCCGCCGAGGGCAGAATGCGCTTCTGGTCCTTGAGGTA
>CAITOD010000312.1 GCA_903893935.1 uncultured Sphingomonadales bacterium | reverse complement strand
TGGTATGCCGATCCTCAACGCCGACAAGGCGGGCCAAGTCTATGTGATCAAGCGCGGCCAGGGCAAAGGCTATTCGGGCATCGTCAACGCGCTGTTCTACGCCCCCAATTGCAACATGGTCTACGGCGATGCCCAGGCCGTGCTGATCAGGATGATCGAGGCCGTGCGCGGCCTTGGTGCCGCCGCCGCCTGAACATCCCCCAACCGAGGATACCATCATGATACCCAAGACCATGCACGCTGCCGTCGTCACGGCGTTCAAACATCCGCTGGAATTGCAGGAATGGGCGGTGCCGATGCCGGGGCCGGGCCAGATCCTGGTCAAGACCGAAGCCTGCGGGGTATGCCACACCGACTTGCATGCCGCGAATGGTGACTGGCCGCTGAAACCCGCCCCGCCATTCATCCCCGGGCACGAAGCAATCGGCATTGTCGTGGCGCTCGGTGCCGGGGTGACTATTGTCAAAGAGGGCGATCGGGTGGGCGTTCCGTGGCTCTATTCGGCTTGCGGACACTGCGAATATTGCCTGTCGGCATGGGAAACCGTGTGCGACAACGCGCAATTCGGCGGCTACACGCAAAACGGCGGCTTTGCCGAATATGTCCTCGCCGATCCGAACTATGTCGCGCACATTCCGGCCGGGCTCGGCGCCATGGAAGCTGCGCCGCTGATCTGTGCCGGCGTAACAACGTACAAGGGCATCAAGGAAACCGAAGCGAAACCGGGCGAATGGATCGCCATCTCGGGCTGCGGCGGGCTCGGCCATCTGGCCATACAGTATGCCAAGGCGATGGGCTTGCTGGTGTGCGGCGTCGATATCGATGACGGCAAGCTCGATCATGCCATCCGCCTCGGCGCCGATCTGGTGATCAACGCCAAGACGCACGATCCGGCCGAAGTGCTCAAGCACGAGACCGGCGGCGGCGCGCATGGCGTGCTGATCACTGCGCCTTCGCTGTCCGCTTTCAAGCAGGGCGTGGCGATGACCCGCAAGCGCGGAACGTGCACGCTGGTCGGCCTGCCGCCGGGCAGCTTTCCGCTCGATATCTTCAATCTGGTAGCCGGTGCGGTGACCGTGCGCGGATCGTTTGTCGGTACCCGCAAGGACATGGCCGAATGCCTTGATTTTGCGGCACGCGGCAAAGTCCATGCCGATATCGAATTGCAGCCGCTGTCGGCAATCAACGCGGTGTTCGAACGGCTGGCGCACGGCGATGTCCCGTCGCGCGTGGTGCTCGATTTTACCGACGCACACGCCGCACCTGCCAAGGGCCTGCACACCGATGCAATTGTCACCCACCCGGTCAGCGCCTGATCGCCTTCACCCCGGCTGCATGCCTGCAGCCGGGGCCAGCAACCAAAGGAACATTGCCATGGCCGAGCTCGACAGCGACAAATCGCCCGACAGTAAATGGTTCTGGATCATGCTGCTGATGGGCCTGCTGGTCCTCGCCGTGCTGTGGTTTGCCAACCCGCTTGGCAGCGTCAAACAGACCGACACCACCACGGTGCCCGCCTCGGCGCAAAGTGGCAATCCGGTCGATCCGGCTTCCGCGGTCCCGCTGACATTGCCCACCACGGCGCCTTGATTGGTTTGGAAAGCTGGGATTGGTTTTGAAAGCTGGTGCCGGCTGAGGGATTTGAACCCCAAGCGGAGCCGCCTGCGGCGCAGCGTCACAAGAGACTCAGGGGGTTCGATGCGCGAATGCTTTTGGTGCCGGCTGAGGGATTTGAACCCCCGACCTTCGGTTTACAAAACCGCTGCACTACCACTGTGCTAAGCCGGCATGCGCTTGGCGAACGCTCATAGCCTTATCGGGCGCCAAAGGTCCAGCCCTCGGTTGCCGCTATTTCCGGGGTAAGCCCCTGGGGGTGCCACAAGGCGTGGTCGCGCGCCGCGCGGCGGAGCCAGGCGGCGGTGATCAGCGCGTCGCTGGTGTGGTCGTCGATGGCGCCGCGATGGCCGTGCGGGCGCGTATCGAGCGCGTCCAGCGCAGCGTCGAGTTCGGCACCGGTGCGGATTTTGGAGCGGCCGGCGCTGCGCCCGGCGGCGATCGCGGCAATCGTGGTGTAGATTTCGCAGATCACCGGGCCTGCTGCCGGAAGGGGATCGATCGGCCAGACCGCCGCCCGCCCGCGCAAGGCGTGGAGCACGCGCATGCCGGTGAGGCTCGATTTGCCGACTTGCGCTGCGCCGACGAGGTTGAAATTCGAATAGGGCTTGCAACCCATCGCTTCCTGCGCGCGTTCGGTCACGCGCATGCGGCCGCGCCCGGGTGCAAACCGGTCGCCCTGCCGCCCGCCGTGGCGGCGGAAATGGCGCGCAATTTCGGGGTGATCGACAAAGCTCGAGACCGCAAAATGCGCATCGTGCGTCGCGATCCGGTCGATCAGCGCCCACAGATCATGCGCCGTGGCGGGGCTATGGACCCAGCCGGGAAAGAACGCGCCGCAATCGGCAAACGGCAGCGAAATGCCCAGATCCATGCCCACCAGCGTGGCCGGGGGCAGGGCATCGCGCAGCCAGTCGCAGACTTCACCGCGCGACCAGACATGGCCCGGGCGGACCAATCGCGGTGCGTCATGCCCATCTGCGCACAGCGCCACCGCAATGCCGCGCTGGCGCGCACCGACCGCGCCCGACCAGTCGATCGCCGCGAAATACTGGAACCGGGGTGCGGTCATAGCTCCTCCCCGGAACGGGGAGGGGGACCGCCAGCATGGCGGTGGAGGGGG
>CAITOD010000311.1 GCA_903893935.1 uncultured Sphingomonadales bacterium | reverse complement strand
GGTGCTGCTGTGGCTCAACATCCTCGCGGTGCGCCGGATCAGCGTCGATGCGCTGGCGCGCGAGCACTGGGCGACATATGGCCGCAATTACTACGCGCGGCACGATTACGAAGCGCTGCCGACCGACGTCGCCGATGCGCTGATCGCCGAACTGACCGCCAGCCTGCCCGATCTGCCGGGCAAAGTCTTCGGTCCGCTGACCGTCGCCGTGGCCGACAGCTTTGCCTATACCGACCCGGTCGATCATTCGACCAGCGCCAACCAGGGCTTGCGCGTGCTGTTCGAAGGCGGATCGCGGATCGTGTTCCGCCTGTCGGGCACCGGCACCGAAGGCGCCACGTTGCGTGTCTATCTCGAACGCTATGAACCCGAAACCGGCGCGCTCGATCAGGAAACCGGCACGATGCTCGCCGATCTGATCGCTGCGGCCGAGGCGCTGGCGGGGATCGCGCGCCACACCGGCCGGCTGCAACCCAGCGTGATCACATGACCGCCACGCCCGGGCCGGCCTCGACCCGGTTCCGGGTGCGCAGCCCGCAGGCCGACGCCGTGTGGCTGTGCCTGTTTGACGGCGACGCTGAAGCGCGCCTGCCAATGGCGCGCGACGGCCATGACTGGGTGCTCGATGTGCCCGGCGATCTGGCGGGGGGCGCCTATGGCTTTCGCGCCGGGGGGACCTGGGCGCCCGAGGAGGGGCTGTGGTTCGATCCGGCGAAACTGCTGGTCGATCCGCACGCCGTCGAGCTCGATCGACCGTTCCGGCAAGACCCGGCGCTGGCGCAGTACGGCGCCGATACCGCAGCGCTGGTTCCGCGCGCGATCGTGCCGGGCGCAATGCCCGAAGTGCCGCGCACGCAGCCGCGCTTCGGTCACGGCGGGCTGATTTACGAAGTCAACGTGCGCGGGTTTACCATGCTGCACCCCGCAGTGCCCGCAGCGCAGCGCGGGACGTTTGCAGCACTCGCGCATCCGGCGGTGATTGCGCATTTCCGGAAGCTGCGCGTCGATGCGATCGAGCTGATGCCGATTGTCGCCTGGATCGACGAACGGCACTTGCCACCGCTCGGCTTGCGCAACGCCTGGGGGTACAATCCGGTCGTGCCGATGGCGCTCGATCCGCGCCTGTGCCCGGGCGGGGTGGCCGAACTCGCAGCGACCGTCGCTGCGCTGCATGCGGCGGGGATCGGCGTGATTCTCGATCTGGTGTTCAACCACACCGGCGAAAGCGATGTGCACGGCGGCGTGCTGGCGCTGCGCGGGCTCGACAACGCGGCCTATGCGCACGCGCCCGATGGCACGCTGATCAACGACACCGGCTGCGGCAACACGCTCGATTTCGCCAATCCGGCGCTGCGCGCGCTGGTGTGCGACGCCTTGCGGCATTTTGTGCGCCATGCCGGGATCGACGGGTTCCGCTTCGATCTCGCCACGATCATGGCACGCGGCCCGGGCTTTGCCGCCGACGCGCCGATGTTTGCCGAAATCGCCGCCGACCCCTGGCTGTGCGACCGCGTGCTGATTGCCGAACCTTGGGATATCGGGCCAGGCGGCTATCAATTGGGCCACTTTCCCGGCCAATGGCTCGAATGGAACGACCGCTGGCGCGACGATGTGCGGCGGTTCTGGCGCGGCGATGCCGCGATCGGCCTGCTCGCCACGCGCATGGCCGGATCGTCGGACATTTTCGGTGCGCACTGCCGCTCGGTCAATTTCCTCGCCGCGCACGATGGCTTTACGCTCGCCGACACGCTGGCTTATGCCGAGCGCCACAACCACGCCAATGGCGAGGGCAACCGCGACGGCCACGGCGAAAACTTCAGCTGGAACAGCGGCGTGGAAGGCGCCAGCGACGATTCCGTGATCAACGCGCGACGCGGCGCGCTGGCGCTCGCCATGCTGGCCACGCTGTTCGCTTCGACCGGCACGCTGATGCTGACTGCCGGCGACGAATTCGGGCGCAGCCAGCGCGGCAACAACAATGCTTATGCGCAAGACAACGCGACGACCTGGATCGACTGGTCGGCGCGCGATCTCGCGCTCGAAGACCATGTTGCAGCGCTTGCCCGATGGCGCGCCGCGCACCATCCGGCGCGCACGCGCTTCCCCGCAGACGGCGCGTGGACCACTGGCGATGGCCGCGCGATGACGCCCCATGACTGGGACAACGCGCTGGCCTTTGCCTGGCACGACCGCGAGGGCACAGGCTTTGCCATTGACCGCTCGGGGCCCTCGGTCATGTTCGACCCGCCCGCAACGCCAAATGGTACTTAGCAGATTTTCATTGCAAATCCGCGGCGCTTGCGACAGTCCGCCTGCTGACCGCACACGATGAACCAGCCCGCCCCGCCTTCCGCCCTGTCCGCCGGGCCTGCTGCAAACTTTGCACGGCGCCTGCGGGCGTCGCACGATGCGGTGCCCGCCAGGCGCAACGCCGGATCGCCCGGTTGACCGAGCCCGCGCCCGCCATGCTGCCTTTAACCCGGCCCGCTTCGCGCTGGCGGCGGCTGAGCGCGTGGATCGGCCCGGCGATATCGCTGGGCATTCTGGCCAGCGCCTTGTGGCAAGTGCATGCGCTCGACTGGCAAACGCTGCTCGCATACGTGCCGCGTTCGCCGCTGGTCTGGCTGGTGCTCGCGGTCAATTATCTCAGCGGCCCGGTGGGCGACTGGGTGATCTTTCGCAAATTGTGGAAGATCCCGCTCGAAGGCGTGTTTCCGCTGATCAAGAAGATGATCGGCAACCAGATCCTGCTGAGCTATGTCGGCGAAGTCTATTTCTACGACTGGGCACGGCGCCATGTGAAGATGGCGGGCTCGCCATTCGGCGCGGTCAAGGACGTGGCGATCCTCTCGGCGATCGCCGGCTACGCGATGACGCTGGTCATGATGATCGTGGCATGGCCCTACATCAAGCAATTCGGCTTTGGCATCAACGGCAGCGAGCTTCAGGGATCGATCGCGATCATGCTGGTGACCGGGCTTGGCATAACCGTGTTCCGCAACCGGTTGCTCAGCCTGCCGCGTGCCGATCTGCTGTTTGTGCTGGCGGTGCACATGGTGCGGATGACGGTGAACACCGTGCTGACCGCGGTGCTGTGGAGCCTGATGCTGCCCGCAGTGCCGCTGTCATCGTGGCTGATCCTCTCGACCGGGCGCTTGCTGGTGACGCGGCTGCCGTTGATTCCCAACCAGGAAATCGCCTTTGCCGGGGCGCTGGCCATTCTCGGCGGCCCGGTCAGCCAGGCACATGAAATGATCACGGTTATTGCCCTGTTCATCACTGCTATCCATATAGCGGTTTATATCGCCATGTTGGTGCTCGATCTGGCGCAAAAGGAACGCAACGCATGATCCGCCCGCTGCTGCTGGCAGCCGCCCTGCCGCTGATGACGGCTGCCTTTGTCCCGTCGAGCCCCGATCTGGGCACGGCCGAGGCGAGATGTCGCGCCGGTGAAACCGGCCCCGCGCTGATGGTCGAAGTGATCGGCCTCAAAGACCGCACCGGCCTGCTCAAAGTCGAAGTCTACCCGGGGGTCGAAGGCGACTTTCTGCAGGACGACAACAAGCTGATCAACGCCGGCAAGACCTTTCGCCGCGTCGAAGGCCCGGTTCCGGGCGAACACAATCCGCGCCTGTGCGTGCGCCTGCCGGGTGCCGGCCGCTATGGCGTGATGGTGCTGCACGATCGCGATTCGAACCACCGGTTCAACTGGCAGCACGACGGCGTGGGCTTTTCGCGCAATCCGGAACTGGGCTGGAGCAAGCCCAAGGCCGACGTGGTTGCGATCAACGTCGGCAACGGGGTTACCCCGGTGCGCGTTGTGCTGAATTATCGCAACGGACTGTTCTCGGTCGGGCCGCTGCCGGGCGCGAAATAAAGCTCCCCGATGGCTGTTGCCGCCTGGTGCAGACGTTATTCGGCCCGGCATTGTGCCCGGATTCAACGCCTTGCAGCACAGATTGCACGTTTCGTCGCAAGGGTTGCGCGCGATGCTGGCCCATCAGCGCATTGCAATGTTACACGCCCAGCCAAATGACGGCGCGAAAAGCCGTCGTTTGTGATAACTTGGGGTCTTGCTCGATGAATTCCGGCCGGCGCCGGTTCCTCGGCGCCATCGCCGGAACCGCAGCCACAGCCTTTTTGCCACGCGGCGCCACAGCCGCGGTGCTGCCCGATGCGACGACGTGGTCGCTGTGGCAGGGCTATCTGCCGCCCGCACCGATCATGCCGCAGACCGTTTTGCCCGAAGTCAATCACGGCGACGTGTCGCCCGCGCTGCTGGCACGCGCGCTCGCCGCAATGGACAGCCACAGCGCGCAGATTGCCGATCGCAGCGTGATGGGTCTGGTCGATTTCTCGGTGCCGTCGCGCATTCCCCGGCTGCACATTGTCGATGTCGCAGGCGGGCGCGTGCTGTCGAGCCACCTGGTCGCGCATGGCAAAGGCTCCGATCCGGCCAACAGCGGCTGGGCCGAACGCTTTTCCAACCGCATCGGCTCCGAAGCCTCGAGCAGCGGCAGCTTCCTGGTCGGCGAAACCTATTTTGGCCGCCATGGCCGTTCGCGCCGCGTGATCGGGCTCGATGCCGACAACGACCAGGCCGAAGTGCGCGGCATCGTGATCCACGCGGCGAGCTACGTCGATCACGACTTCGCCGCGCAATACGGACGGATCGGGCGCAGCCAGGGCTGCTTTGCCGTCGGCGCCGGTGAAATCGACAGCGTGCTCGACCAATTGGGCCCCGGCCGCCTGCTGTTTGCCGCGCGCTGAGCGGCGCCGCTTACTCTGCCAACTCGATCATCACTTCGTTGCGTCGCAGGAACCACAGCGTCCAAGGCGGGTTGTACTGTGCGAGCGTGACTGCGCCGACCGTGCGCAAATGACGCGTCTTTACCCAAGCGAGCAACTCGGCGGTCCGCGCAGACACCGCGCTATCGCTGACAAATCCGGAAAAGCGCAAAGTTGCAAACCGCTTCGCGGCAATCGGACGCAGAGTCACGCGCGGATCGGTCGGCTTGGGCAAAGTCTCGAGCGAAAGCCCGGCTGGCATCGTGAACCGCACCACCCATGCGCCACCCGCAGGGGTCTGCGAGACCGGTGTGGTCATCGCGATCGTTTCGCCACGGGGTGCCTGGGCAACGGGCGCGGTCATCGCAATTGACTGCTTGCGCGCGTTGCCACCGAAAATATACCCCGCCAGCATCCGGAAACCTTTGCGCACGGCGCTCTGCCGATCGCCGGTCACGCTCACTTCGGCGGCGATTGTCGGCGCATAATCGCGGATTTCAAAGGCGCCGTCGCGCATGGCCACGCTGAACTTCGGCTCTTCGACAGACATCGGCAAAGTCCCCGCAACACCAAGCCCGGCCACCACAACCAGCAAAGCCAGCCACGTCACTCTACGCTTGAAAAATTCCCGCATCATGACCTGAGACCCTGACTTGATCGACTTACGCCCGCCCCCGGAACAGCGCGATTGTGAGCGCGATGCCGATTGCGACCACGACAAAGCGTAGCGCGCGTTCGTTGACCCGGCGCAGCATGTGCGCGCCCAGCCAGCTACCCGCCAGCGCGCCGACCATGGCAACCGACATCGCCAGCCAGCGCACTTCGCCCGATGCGAGGAAAATCAGCACGGCGGTCAGGTTCATCACGCCCGCCAGCACATTCTTCGTCGCCGCCGCCGCGCGCACCGGCACGCGGCTGAGAGCGAGCGCGGCCATCATCAGAAAGCCGATGCCCCCGCCGAAATAGCCGCCGTAAATGGCAATCCCCAACTGGATCGCGCCCGCCGGAACCGCGCCCAGCCCTGCCGCGCTGTCGCCTGCGTCCGGCGCCTTGCGGAAAAACGAGCCCCAGGCGAACGCGGTCGTGGCAAACAGCACGAGCCAGGGGACCATTTGCGCGAACACGCCCGGCGGCGTGAGCAGCAGCAGCACCGCGCCGATCACCCCGCCCACCAGGCTGATCACCACCAGCGTGCGCAACGACAGGCTGGCCGTACCCGCGGCATGCGCACGGCCGAGCCAGCCGCCGGTCACTTGCCCGGGAAACAGCGCCACGGTCGAAGTGATATTGGCCGCGCGTGCGTCCATCCCGGTCAGCATCAGCGCGGGCAGCGTGATGAACGAGCCGCCGCCGGCCAACTGGTTCTGCGCACCCGCCCAGATCGCGCCGAGAAGCAACAGGCCAAAATGCAGCATCGGGGCGGTCAGCATGCGCACACTCTTGCAACCGGGAGGATCGCCGGTGCGGTAGTCGGGAACTGCGCTGTTGAAAAGCCGGTTAGATAAGGTCGAGCCGCGCCGGGCTGGCGCCCGGAAAGATCGTCGCCAGTTGCGCCGGGCGCAGCCCGTACTGGCGCTGCCAGATCCCGCCGATCAGCGCGCGATAGTCGGTCAGCACCGGCAAGTCGCGGTTCTGGTTGAGCGTTTCGGGCGCGATCCGCACTTGCGGCCCGGCCATGCGGCCACCCGCGACCGCGCCGCCGAGCACCCAGTAGACGCTGCCATGGCCATGATCGGTGCCGCGATTGCCGTTTTCGCGGAAGGTGCGCCCGAATTCGGACACCACCACCACCACCGTCTGGCGCCAGGCATCGGGGCCGAGCGCCGCGGCATAGGCCGACAGCCCGCGCCCCAGTTCGCCGATCCGGTTGGCGAGCTGGCCGGTCGCGCCACCCTGGTTGACGTGCGTGTCCCACCCGCCGACATCGACGAAGGCCAGATTGTAGCGATCGCGCATGACCAGGCCGATGCGCTGCGCCGCCGCTTCGAACCCGCGTGCAGCAATCGCACCGCGCCCGCTGGTGCGCATTTCGTCGTCGATGGTGTGCCAAACCGTGTCGCGCGCGGCGAAACCGGTGTGCACCGCCGCGTCGAGATCGACCGCGCCCAGATGCTGGCCATGGTACATCGTGGCGATCATCGCGGTTTCACTGTCGTCGATCGGCGGCTTGCCATTGCCGCCGAGCGCGAGATTGGGGATCATCGGCCCACCGCGCATGACCACCGGCAACGTGTCGGAAAAGGCGATCGTGCCCGTGCCGCCTTTGCCCAGCACGCCCGCCAGCCGGCCGATAAAGCCCGAACCGTACTGGCGCGAGCCCTGGATAGGTTGCCCCAACTCGATGGTGTCCTGCGTTTCGAAATGGCTGCGGCTCATGTCGTCGGTGCCCGCGAACGGCACGAACGCGATCTGTCGCGCAGCCCACATCGGCGCGATCGAATCGCGCAAGGCGGGGTGCAGGCTCCAGTCGGCATCGAGCGGGAGCGCTGCTTGCGGATTGGCGGGATCGGGCGCTGCGAGCGCCAGCGTGGGCCGTGCCTCGTGGTAAAACGCGTTGCGCGCGGGCGCCACGATATTGGCCGCATCGTAAGCCCCGCGCAGAAACACCAGCAGAAACCGCGTGCCCGATGCCGCCGGCGCCGCCATGACACGGCCACCCAGCAGCGACAGTCCGGTCATTCCTGCCCCGGTCAGCAAAGTGCGACGGTCAAGCATCACATGTCTCCTTTAGCGCCGCATGAATTCGGGGCTGGCGAGCAACAGCATGTTCCACTGGGGCGACGAATTCGCGTGGTCGAGCACCGCTTTGGTCTGCGGTCCGATCGCGCGATCGAAGCCTGCGTACCACAGCGCATTCTGCAATTGCGGAAACGCCGGCTCGTCGGGTCCGCCGGGTTCGCGCGCCTTGAACAACCCGGCCGAGCCGTTGCCGATCGCTTTGGCGATTTCAAAGCGCGTTTCCATCTGCCCCGGCCCGGTCCACGCCGCCGCGTCAAGCGGCCAGCCATCGGGGGTTTCGCGACCATAAGGCGCCTCGTCCATGCGGCGCAGCCAGTTAATGATCGGATCGGCGTTGCGGATCACCCGCCCGCCATAGGCATAACGCACCGCCGAGAGCACATAGTGTTCGGGGTCCTTGAACCCGGTGCCCAGCGATGCGCGGAATTCGTCGCTACGCAGCACCACCGCCACCACGCGGGCGATGGTGCCGTCGCTTGCCACCCATTCGGCGGCCATCGCGTTGACCAGCGCGGGCGACGGATCGCGGCCAAGCAGGAACAGCCCAAGCTGGCGCGAGACATGCATGCGCGTGGCCGGAGCATTGGCGAGGATAGTGATCGCCTGCGCGACTTCGCCCCAGCCCTGCCCCTGGATCGGCTGGCCCAGCAGCACTTTGTTGCCGAAATCGTGCCGCAGCGGATTGAATTCGAACAGGCCGTTGCGAAGATAATAGGGCGCGCGATCGGGCGGCAGGCGCGGTGCATCAGGCGTCAGTCGCACGCCGACCCCGGTCAGCACGCGCGCCAGTTCCTGCACATCTTTCTGCGTATAGCCCGAACCGACGCCCATGGTGTGCAGTTCCATGATTTCGCGGGCATAGTTTTCATTGATGTGGCCAGCGGCGTTCTGGTCGTTATCGAGATATTGCAGCATCGCCGGCTGGACCACCGTGGCCGCCAGCAAGTCGCGGAACTTGCCCAGCGCATGCGCGCGCAAAGTGTCGTCCCAGCCGCCCAGCATCGCGCGGATTTCGCGCTTTTGCGCGTGAATGCTGAAATGGTTGGCCCAGAACCAGGTCAGCTGTTCACCCAGTTGCGCGGGCGAATAGAGCTGGCGCAGGATATCACGGGTTACCACCTGGCGGTAGAAATCGCCCATGTCGCTTTGCCAGGCCTTGTCGGCGGCGGCCCTGGCATCGGGATCGGTGATCGTGTTGATCTGGCGGCGACGGTCGACCATGTCCATCACCAGCGCGGGCATCGGCTTCTGGCTGATCGGCATTGCCGCAATCATCTGCGCCGCAGCCGGTGGCAGCGGAGCGTTGATCGGCACTGCGAGTGCTGTGACGGGATCGCCCGAGGGCATGCCCGGCTCGTCGCCGCGCGGCCCCCAGCTCAACCGTTCGGCCAGGGCCAGCCGGGCAGTTGCGGGCGCCGGATCGGCCGCCTGCGCCGCGCTCGATGCGAGCAGCGCCAGCCCTGCAACAATGGCACGCGATGGGATCATGCCCGGATACCCCTGAAACCGACTCAGGCGCATGTAACCCACCAATGTTTAGCAGCGGGTGAACCGCGCGTTGTGGCACCGACATCCTGCCGCATCGCGCGGTTTATCGATCGCGGGTCACGCCGATCGTGATCTGCCGCGCTTCGCCGCTGGCGAGCGAGAGCTTGACAGTGGGCACGCCATCGATTTTCGGCGCTTCGTCGCTGGTGCCATCGATCGACCACCCGCCGCTGGCGCGCAGCCGCAGCTCGACCGGCGCCGCATGCGCCATGGCGTTGGTGAGCGTGACCACGATCTGGCCCGTCTGCGCGCCTTCCTCAAAGCCGCGCCGTTGCCACGCGCACGTCACATCGCTGGCCGCACCCAGCGCGAGATCGAGCTTTTCGGCTTCGGCGGTATCGCGCAAGACCGGCTCGCCCAGCACCGCGACTTGCCCGGCCTGATCCTGTTCGACCAGCATGGCGCCGGCCGGCAGCGCCAGCCCGAGCTGATGCGCCTTGTCGTTGACCGTGCGCAGCATCGTCGTCACCGCCATCGGTTCCTGCGCCGCGCGCCACGGCGTGAAAGCGACTTCGGCGCGATAATAGGTTTCGAACGGCACCGCGCGCTGATCGATCAGCCGGGTCTGCTTCATCTGCCGCGCGGCGATCGTGGTGCGTTCGGGCACACGGTACAGCTTGAGATCGCCGAGCTGTTCGGGTGGCGGCGGCGGAGCAGGTGCTGCCGCCATAGCCGCCGGATAAGCGCGTTGCGCGGTGACGATGATATCCTGGGCCTTCATCCTTGCCGGCTCGCCCATCCACGGCTGCACCAGCTGGTACGGCTGTCCCGTTCGTTCGGGGATATCGCTGGTGGTTTGCAAAGGCCAGCAGCGCGCGACGACTTCGGGCTGGTCGTTGATAAAGCTTTGCACATAGGCCCGGTTGAGCCCGCCCGCGACAATCTGTGTCTGCGCGGCAGGAAAGCTCACCCCGTTGCCATTGGCAAGCGTGATCCAGCCGGTCAGATCGAGCGTTGCGCCACCAGCGCCGATGCGCGCGACATAACTGGCGTTCCAGTCGAAATTCTCGGCAAGATAGGTCAGTGTAACCCGCGCATGGACCGCAACGGGCGACCGCGTCAGCACCGACAGCGTGGGTTGCGCGTAAAGCCCCTCGCCGCCGTCCGAATAGTGAAACGTCTCGGGCAGGCCCGAACAGCGCAGCGCTTCGTTGCCTTGCGCGGTTGCAAACACCACCCCC
>CAITOD010000310.1 GCA_903893935.1 uncultured Sphingomonadales bacterium | reverse complement strand
GGTGATCGTGTTCATCACTTTCATCGCTTCGATGATCAGCAGGGTCTGCCCCGCGCTCACGCTCTGGCCGACGCTGATGAACTGCGGCGCGCCGGGTTCGGGGGTCAGATAGACAGTGCCGACCATCGGCGAGCGCAGCGCATTGCCGTGGCTTTCGGCAGCAGCCGGTGCGGGCGCATTGGCCGGGGCCGGGGCCGGGGTGGCCACAGGCGCGGGAGCGGCGACCGGCACCGGGGCAGCGGTTATCGTGCGCGCCACGCGGATCTTGCGCGCGCCGTCTTCGACCTCGATTTCGGTGAGCCCGGTTTCGGTCAGCAGTTCGGCCAGCTCGCGCACCAGCGCGCTGTCGATGGCCATCGTTTCGGTGTTCGCGCCGCGGTCTTGCGCCATTGGTGGTTTTCCTCGCGGTGGGTGTTTGGAAAGATCAGCGCTGCGCAATGCCCGCGCGGGACCACGCTGGCAAGGGGGTTGTGGCAAATGTGTTACGCTATCCCCGGTCAGAGGCGGGCAACGGCTTCGAGCGCGAGCAGATAGCTGCTCGCGCCGAACCCGGCGACAGTGCCGAGCGCAGCCATGCCGACAAACGACTTGTGGCGGAATTCCTCGCGTTTGTGGGGGTTTGACAAATGCACTTCGATCACCGGGGTGCGGATCGCCTTGATCGCATCATACAGCGCCACGCTGGTGTGGGTATAGGCCCCGGCGTTGAGCAGCACCGCGCGCGCGCCCGAGCCTTGCGCTTCGTGCAGCCAGTCGACCAGATGGCCTTCGTGGTTCGACTGCCTCATGTCGATTTCAAGCCCCAGATCGAGCGCGCGATCTTCGAGCATGCCGGCGATATCGTCGAGCGTGTCGTCGCCATAGATCTCCGGCTCGCGCATGCCGAGCAGATTGAGATTGGGACCGTTGAGAACGAAAACGACCTGGGTCATGGCGCGGATATCCGGTTGGCAGCAGTTTCCGCCGTGATAAGCCCCGGGCCTGAAAGCACAAGCGCGCTCGTGGCGCGCCGTCAGGGTTGCTGATTGTCGGCCGGCATCGCCGGCGCCGGCTCGATCGGCGCGGTGTCGTTCACCGGCTCGCCGAATTCGGTGCCGGCCTGCGCCACTTCGGGCGGTGCGGCGGCGGGCAGCGGCTGCGGTTCCTGGCGGTGCAGTTCGGCGAGCGCTTCGGCGTTCTTGGCACGCTGTTCGGCGGCTTTGGCGCGCGCTTCGGCCTCGATCACCTTTTCCTGCAGCTCGGCTTCCGAGGCGGTGGGGCCAGGCATGCATCCTGCCAGCGCGCTGGCAGCGACAAGCAACAGCAAAGTGACGCGGATCGCTTTCATAACCATGAAGCATAGCGCCAAAAGGTTACCCGAAAATCACCATCCGCGATTGCATCGTGGTCTAGCGCAGTCAGCTTGCCCCCGCTTTGGAAAACAGGTTCATCACGACAATGCCGGCGATAACCAGCCCCATTCCGGCGACGGCCGGGGTGTCGAGCTTCTGCCCCTGAAACACCCAGGCGACGGTTGCAATCAGCACGATGCCCACGCCCGACCAGATAGCATAGACAATCCCGGTCGGGATCGTGCGAAGCGTCAACGAGAGAAAGTACAGCGCAACCAGATAGGCCGACATCGACACCAGGCTCGGCACCAGGCGTGTCAGCCCCTCGGCCTGTTTGAGGAACGAAGTGGCGAGCACTTCGGCAAAAATCGCGATCACCAGATACAGATAGCTCACGCGCACGATCCCCCGCCACAGCGCGCCCCGGTAGGGTCGCACTGTGGCGGGGTTATCAGCGCGTCCGATGCGCTGTCACGCCCGTTGTTGGGCGACCTCAGACCAGTTCGACCGCAACCGCGGTGGCTTCGCCGCCGCCGATGCACAGGCTCGCCACGCCTTTCTTGAGCCCGCGTGCCTTCAGCGCGCCGATCAGCGTGGTCACGATACGCGCGCCCGAGGCACCGATCGGGTGGCCAAGCGCAGTTGCGCCGCCGTTGACGTTGATCTTGTCGTGCGCGATCCCGAGATCGTGCATCGCGAACATCGCGACACAGGCAAAGGCTTCGTTGACTTCGAACAAGTCGACATCGCCGATCGACCAGCCGGCGCGTTGCAGCAGCTTGGTGATCGCGCCGACCGGAGCGGTGGTGAAATCCTTGGGTGCCTGTGCGTGCGCGGCGAGCGCCACCACGCGCGCCACCGGGGTCAGCCCTTCGGCTTCGGCGACCGACTGGCGGGTCAGCACGAGGGCGGCCGCGCCGTCCGAAATCGACGACGAAGTCGCAGCCGTGATCGTGCCGTCTTTGGCAAAGGCGGGCTTCAACGCGGGGATCTTGTCGGGCTTGGCTTTGCCGGGGGCTTCGTCGGTATCGACCACGGTTTCGCCGCTGCGCGACTTGACCGTCACCGGTGCGATTTCATCGACAAAGCGGCCTTCGGTGATCGCGCTTTGCGCGCGGCGCAGCGATTCGATCGTGTAATTGTCCTGCGCTTCGCGCGTCAGCTGGTATTCGTTGGCGGTGTCCTGCGCGAATGTGCCCATCGCCCGGCCGGGTTCGTACGCATCTTCCAGCCCGTCGAGGAACATGTGATCATAGGCGGTGTCGTGCCCGATGCGCGCGCCCGAACGGTGCTTCTTGAGCAGATAGGGCGCGTTGGTCATCGATTCCATGCCCCCCGAAATGACATAGTCGATTGATCCCGACGCGAGCGCTTCGGCGCCCATGATCAGCGTCTGCATGCCCGAACCGCACACTTTGTTGACGGTGGTTGCCTGCACCGAAGTGGGCAGGCCGGCCTTGATCGCGGCCTGGCGCGCGGGCGCCTGGCCAAGGCCCGCCGGCAGCACGCAGCCCATGTAGATGCGTTCGAACTTGTCCCTGGCAACGCCCGAGCGGTCGACTGCGGCCTTGACTGCGGTCGCGCCGAGCTCGGTCGCCGACACATCGGCGAGCGCGCCCTGCATCGATCCCATCGGGGTGCGCGCATACGACAGGATGACAACCGGATCGGCGGCGGAAAACTGGGCCATGGGATATGTCCTTCGCACAAGAGCAACGGGAACTGCCGCGCACGAGACCGCACAAGCGCGCGCCCGGCACAGCGTATTGCCGCGCGGTTCTAGCCGGGCGGGGGCCGGTTTGCAATTCGACCAGAGCCCGATCCCGACATGCCTGGCGCACAAAAAGGTTGTGCGCCCCGGGCAAATAGGCACGGGCGGCCACTTGCGCGGCGCCAGCACCGGGACTAGGGGCCGGGGCACACGTTTGAAAGGCGAGTCAGACCCTTGGTGGATCAAACATCCTATCTGGCGGGTTATCTGCCCATTCTGCTGTTTCTGGGTATTGCGCTGGCTTTGTCGTGTGCGTTTGTGTTCCTGCCGATCGGTGCCTCGCGCCTGACCGGTACGCACAACCCAGACCCGGAAAAGCTGTCCGAATATGAATGCGGCTTTCCCGCGTTCGAAGATCCGCGCAGCCAGTTCGACGTGCGGTTCTATCTCGTGGCGATCCTGTTCATCATTTTCGATCTGGAAGCCGCGTTTCTGTTCCCCTGGGCAGTCAGCCTGAAGCAGACCCAGTGGCTGGGCTGGTCGACGATGATGCTGTTCCTGTTCGAACTGATCATCGGCTTTGTCTACGCCTGGAAAAAAGGCGCGCTGGACTGGGAATGAGCGATATCATGAACACTCTGCCCACCACCCCGCCGGTTCTGGCCGGCACCGGCGCGGTCGCGCCGAACCCGGCGTTTTTCGACAGCCTCAATGCCGAAGTTTCGGACAAGGGCTTTCTGGTCACGTCGACCGAAGAGCTGTTCCAGTGGGCGCGCACCGGCTCGCTGTGGTGGATGACGTTTGGCCTGGCCTGCTGCGCGGTCGAGATGATCCACGTCAACATGCCGCGCTACGATATGGAGCGTTTCGGCGTCGCCCCGCGCGCCAGCCCGCGCCAGTCCGACGTGATGATCGTGGCCGGCACACTGTGCAACAAGATGGCGCCCGCGCTGCGCAAAGTCTATGACCAGATGTCGGACCCCAAATACGTCATCTCGATGGGCAGCTGCGCCAATGGCGGCGGCTATTACCACTACAGCTATTCGGTGGTGCGCGGCTGCGACCGCATCGTGCCGGTCGATATCTACGTGCCCGGGTGCCCGCCCACGGCCGAGGCGCTTCTCTACGGGCTACTACAGATCCAGAAGAAGATGAAGCGGCAGCGCAGCATCCAGATGTGGTACCGAAAG
>CAITOD010000309.1 GCA_903893935.1 uncultured Sphingomonadales bacterium | reverse complement strand
CGGACACCAGCAGCCGCGCGGCAAACAGCCCGGGCTGCGCATAGCCGGTTTCGGCGGGCAGCAATTCGAGCGCGCCGTCGCCGCCTTCGTCGGGGGCAATCGCGATTGCCCAGCCGTGGCGCAGCGCATCGATCGCTTGCGCGACGAGCCGGCTGCGCCCTGCGCTGGTCATGCGGCAAACCCGGTGATCAGCGGAATGTGGTCCGATGGCTGGTCCCAGCGGCGGGTTTCCTCGACCAGCCGGTGGCTCAGCGACCGTTCGGCCAAGGCGGGCGAGGCCCACATGTGGTCGAGCCGGCGGCCCTGGTCCTTGTCGCGCCAGTACGAGCGGTACGACCACCACGAATAATTGCGTTCGGGCGCGGGGATATGTTTGCGCCCGAGATCGACCCAGCCATGCGCGGCTGCCAGCGCGCCCAGCGCTGCGACTTCGACCGGGGTGTGCGACACCACTTTGAGCAGCGCCTTGTGGTCGTAGACATCGCATTCGAGCGGGGCCACGTTGAAATCGCCGACCAGCAGCGTCGGGCGGTCGAGACTGTGCGACCACGCGGTCATGCGTTCGAGAAAATCGAGCTTTTGCCCGAACTTGGGATTGGCCTCGCGGTCAGGCACATCGCCGCCGGCGGGAATGTAGACGTTTTCGAGAAACAGCCCGTGCCCGGTCAGTTCGACCCCGACATGGCGCGCTTCGCCGTTGGCCTGCCAGTCGTGCCGCGCGGTTTCGACAAATGGCAGGCGGCTGACGATCGCCACACCATGGTAGCCCTTTTGCCCGTGCACCGCGATCTGGCCGTAGCCCAGCCGCTCGAACATTTCGCGCGGGAACTGCGCCTCGGCGCATTTGATTTCCTGCAGGCACAGCACATCGGGCGCGTCCTGCGTCAAAAAGCGCTCGACCGCATCGATCCGCAGACGGACCGAATTGATGTTCCAGGTGGCGATGGTGATCATGAGCGCGGCTTTAACCCCCGCGATTGGCCAGACAAGCGATTTTCGGCGCGTGCCGGGATCAAAGGGGTGGGGGGAAAACCCTCGCCCCTGGGGGGGGCGGTTAGGGGCGAGGGTTCCAGCTGCGTTCGTCACGCTGTGGCAAGACCGACCGGGGGCTAGGTAGCGGGATACAGGGGGGTGGTCCCGCTGTGGTCTGTCTTGCTGAAACCTTTTTAGCCCCGCACCGCTTTCTGTCCGATGAACGAGCCGTGCAGATTCCATACAGGCTGGTCGCAGGCGTTTGTAAATACGTCGGGCCGATTATCCGGCGCGGTGGTTCGATCGGCGCGGATCGGTCCACTGGAACATTTGGTCGCTGACCGCGCCGCCGTATTGCGGATTGATCAGCCGCACCATCGTGCGGCGCGACTGCGCGTCGGTGGCGATCCACGAATCGAGCTCGAGCCCGCCGGGCGCGGAAGGCTTGCGCACCATCAGCAGCGTCAGCGTGCCATATTCGGGATGGCCGGGGTCGCGCACCGCCATGCTGATCAGATCGGCACGGCCGGTGGGGTTGAGCCGGGCAAACCGCGCCACGTCCTTGTCGGGATCGAGCAGCGCACCAAGCGGGCTGTTGCGAATCGGCCAGCGCTGCACCTGGCGCACTTCGTAATCGATCATCGTGAGCGCGGCGCCGTCGGACACGATCAGCAAAGGCACTCCCGGCTGGTATTGAAAGCGGATTTTGCCCGGACGCTTCATCGTCAGCGTGCCGGTCAGCCGGCCACCCTGCGCATCGGTCTGGATGAAATCGGCGCGCAACGTGTTGATCGCGCGCAAGGCGGCAACCGCCTGGGTAATGTCGGCTGCGGCATCCGCCTGCACCGGCGTCGGCATCGCGCCGGCTGCGAAAACAAGCAACGCGCCGGATATGGCGCGTTGCACGGTGCGGAAATACGCGCTGATCATGTCAGGGCCCTGGGCGCCGGTGCTTGAACCCGCGCTGAACCCTTACTTGATCTTGGCTTCCTTGAACTCGACATGCTTGCGCACAACGGGATCGTACTTGCGGAACGTGAACTTTTCGGTCGAGTTGCGCGGGTTCTTCTTGGTCACATAGAAGAAGCCGGTGTCGGCGGTCGAGACCAGGCGGATCTTGACAGTGGTTGGCTTGGCCATGACTTACATCCTGCAAACGGTGTGACGATGCCCGGCAGGACCGACGGTGGGCACCAGGCGCCGCCCCGCGATCCGCATGACACCATGATGCGATACGAAGCGTGGGCCGTTGGGGCAGAATCGCTCGAAAGTCAAGCTGGGTCGCAACAGGCTAATGCGCGCCGCCGCCATCGAACGGGGGCAGCGGTTCGATCACGCCGAAGGTTTCGTGGTGCGGCGGGTGGTGCAGCCCGGGCAGATCGAGCGTGGCGAGTTCGACGCGGGTATCGGGTACACGGTCGAGCAGATTGCGGATCAGCGTCAGCCGTCCGCGCCGCTGTTCGTTGAAATCGACCAGCGTCCAGGGCGCATGCGGGGTGTGCGTGGCCGCCAGCATCGTTTCGCGCGCTTTGGTATAGGCGTCGTAATGGTGCCGCGCGGCGACATCGATCGGCGAGAGTTTCCAGCTTTTCGAGGGATCATTGCGGCGTTTGGCGAAGCGCCGTTCCTGCTCGGCCTGGTCGCAGCACAGCCAGTATTTGAACAGGATCAGGCCATCATCGACCAGCAGGCGTTCGAACGTGGGCGTGGCGGCCAGAAACGCGCGCACTTGTGCCGGATCGGCAAAGCCTTCGACCGCTTCGACCCCGGCGCGGTTGTACCAGCTGCGATCGAACAGCACGATTTCGCCCGCTGCCGGCAGATGCGCGACATAGCGTTGAAAATACCATTGCCCCTGTTCGCGCAAGCCCGGCTTGTCGAGCGCCACGGTGCGCACCTGGCGCGGGTTGAGGTTTTCCGAAATGGCGTGGATCACCCCGGTCTTGCCTGCGGTGTCGCGCCCTTCGAACAGCACCAGAACACGCGCGCCGGTCTTGGCGACCCGGCGCGCCATCATGCTCAGTTCTTCCTGCATGCCATCGAGCAAAGCTGCGTAAGCCGCGTGGCCCAGCTTGGTGCGGCCCAGCCTGGTGCGGCCCAGCTTTGAGCCCGTGTGCGGCATCAGGCCCTGAGCAGAATCGCCAGCGCGACGCCGCCGACGATGATGCGATAGACCGCAAACGGCACGAAGCCGTGGCGGCTGATATAGCCGATGAACAGCTTGACCACGATCAGCGAGACGAGGAACGAGACCACCGAACCGATTGCGAGCTGGGTCAGCCCGACCGGGCCGGTGTGCGCGGCAAGCGCGTGGCGATTGTCCCACAACTGCTTGGCGGTGGCGCCGAGCATCGTCGGCACGGCGAGGAAGAAGCTGAATTCGGCGGCGGTCTTGCGGTTTTCGCCAAGCGCCAGCGCGCCCATGATGGTGGCGCCCGATCGCGACACGCCGGGGATCATCGCCACGCACTGCACCACGCCGATCAGCAGCGCGCGCCCGGTCGGCAGCGCGCTGACCGGTTCGTAGGCGCGCGGTCGCGCCAGCCGCTCGATGACGATGATCGCGATGCCGCCGGCGATCAGCGCGCTGGCGACCACCACCGGCGACGTCAGCAGCACATCGATGCGTTTCTTGAGCAGGACGCCCAGAATGGCCGCCGGCACAAACGCCACGACCACATTGCGGATGAAATGCAGCGACTCGCGGTCGCGCCGCATGGCCCCCGTCGCGACATCGGCAAATGCGCGCCAGTAGAGCACCACCACCGCCATCACTGCCGGCAGCTGGATGACGATGTTGAAGACTTCCCAGTCTTTCAGGTCGTAGCCGAACAAGTCGGTCGCCAGCACCAGATGGCCGGTTGAAGAGACGGGCAGGAACTCGGTGAGTCCCTCGACGATGCCGAGCACGATGGCGGTCAGGTTCAGGCTATCCATGCGCCAAGCGATTGCCGCGAGGGCGCCGGGTGTCAAGCCTTTCGCCGGTTATTCGACCGCGGTTGCAGCACTGTCGAATTGCAGCCGCGCCAGCCGCGCATAGAGCCCGCCTTGCGCGGTAAGCGTGGCATGCGTGCCCTGTTCGACAATGCGGCCTTCGCTCATCACCACGATGCGGTCGGCCTGGCGGACCGTCGCCAGCCGATGCGCAATGACCAGCGTGGTGCGGCTCTGCATCAGCCGGTCGAGCGCATCCTGGACAAGGCGCTCGCTTTCGGCATCGAGCGCGCTGGTCGCCTCATCCAGCAGCAGGATCGGCGCATCGCG
>CAITOD010000308.1 GCA_903893935.1 uncultured Sphingomonadales bacterium | reverse complement strand
TCACGGTGTTACAGATCTATCGCAGGACGCTCTAATTCGGATGCACCGGCCCCGTCCGTCCGGACGGGGCCGGATGGCGCGCGGTGCCGCCGGGGCGCCCGGTTGCGCGATCGAGGAAATCATCGCTGGCGGCCTGACCACCATCATCCTGCACGGGCACGGTATCGTCGCGCGGACGTGCCGGAGCGGGCGCATTTTCGCCGGTCGGCGCGGCGCCCTGGTGGTTGGCGATATTGCCGTTGGGATCGACGTAGAAATAGCTGTCGGGGCTGTTCTGCAGCGCCTCGTCATCGGGTTCGAGCTGCTGGGTGGGCAGCTTGAGATCGGTCTGGAACTTTTCGGGCGGGCGCTTGGCGGTGGCCACGCGCATATAGGCGGCAAAGGCGCGCGCCGGCGCGGTGCCGCCTTGCAGCCCGGGGACGGGTTTGGCGTCGTCGCGCCCCATCCACACGCCCGTCGTTATGCCGCTTGAAAAGCCCAGGAACCAGCCATCCTTGTTCGACGTCGTGGTGCCGGTCTTGCCCGCCACCGGGCGGCCGATCTGCGCCGCGCGGCCAGTGCCGATGGCAACCGCGGTCTGCAGCAGGTCGGTGATCCCCGCCGCCACATAATCGGGCACCAGCTGCTGCGGCGGATCGGGGCGGTGGCTGTACAGCACTTCGCCGTCGGTAGTGGTCACTTTGCGGATGCCATAAGGTGTGACTGCCGCACCTTTGGCCGAAACTTCGGCAAAGGCGCGCACCATATCGACCATGCGCACGTCGCTGGTGCCCAGCACCATCGACGGCAGCGTGTTGATCGGCGTGCTGATCCCCATCCGGCGCGCCATGTTGGCAACCACGCCAAAGCCGATTTCATTGCCCAATTGCGCAGCGACAGTGTTTTTCGAATAGGCAAAGGCCGTGCGCACGTCGATCTGCCCGGCGTATTTGCCACCCGAATTGCGCGGGCTCCAGCCGTCGATGGTCACCGGTTCGTCGACCACTTTGTCATCGGGTTTGTAGCCGGCTTCGAGTGCGGCGAGATAGACGAACAGCTTCCACGCCGAACCCGGCTGCCGCACCGCATTGGTCGCGCGGTTGTAGTTCGAGGTGACATAATCGGTGCCGCCGACCATCGCCAGCACCGCGCCGTCGCGATCGACGCTGACCAGCGCGCCTTGCGCGTCTTTGGGGGCGTTCGCCTGAATCGCCTCGGTCGCGGCGCGCTGTGCGGCGGGGTCGAGCGTGGTCCACACTTCGATCGGCTGGTCGTTTTCGGGCAGGATCTGGTCGAGCTGCGGCAGCACCCAGTCGGTAAAATAGCGCGCCGAATTCTGGCCCGCTTCGTCAGCGAGCTTGACGTTCTTGAGATCGACCGACTTTTCCTCGGCCGGGGTGATCGCACCGGCTTCCTGCATCGTCTGCAGCACGACTTGCGCGCGATCGACCGCGGCTTTGGCATCGGCGGTGGGCGAATAGTGCGAGGGCGCCTTGACCAGCCCGGCGATGATCGACGCTTCGGCAAGGCTCAGCTGCTCGCCCGAATGGCCGAAAAACTTGCGCGCGGCCGAATCGACGCCATAGGCGCCGCCGCCGAAATAGACTTTGTTGAGATAGAGCTCGAGAATCTGGTCTTTGCTGAACCGCGTTTCGAGTGCCAGCGCGAGCACGATTTCGCGGATCTTGCGATCGAACGTGCGGCTGGAATTGAGGAAAGTGTTGCGCGCCAATTGCTGCGTGATGGTCGATCCGCCCTGGCGCCAGTGCCCCGATTGCGCGCGCACCACCAGCGAGCGCGCGATGCCGATCGGATCGACCCCCCAGTGGTCGCGGAACCGGCGGTCTTCGACCGAAATCAGCGCATCCTGCATGACTTTGGGCATGCGGCCGATCGGGATCCATTTGCCGTAGCTCGGCCCGAGCGTCACGATGTCCGATCCGTCGGCAGCGCGCACCACGATCGTCTGGCCGGTCTGGCTCGATTTCAGCCGTTCATAGCTCGGCAGCGATCGCGCGGTGACCAGCACCGCGGCGGTCAGCCCGATCCCCGCGAGCAGCACGAGCGCCAGGGTCCAGACCATCAGACCTCTGACCAGTCGCCACAGCAAGCCCTGGCGCCGCGGTTCGTCGGCCGACGATGGGCGGCGACGCGGAGTGTCCCTTCTGGCCATCAGACTGGTTTCGTTCCCTGTTCAATTCGCGCTTGTTGCATAAGCCAAGACGAACCCGGGGTTAACCGCCGGGGGTGGCGCGCCGCTGTCACAAGCGTGGGTAACCTGCCGATCGGCGCTGCGCGATCATCCCTTGGGCGTAAAATCGAGTGCAGCGCTGTTCATGCAGTACCGCAACCCGGTCGGCCCGGGGCCATCGGGAAACACATGGCCGAGATGGCCGTCGCACTTCGCACAGCGCACTTCGGTGCGCACCATGCCATGCGAGCGGTCGGTCAGTTCGGTCACCGCTTCGGGCTCGGCCGGCGCGGTAAAGCTGGGCCAGCCGCAGCCGCTGTCGAACTTGCTGTCGGATTCGAACAATTGCGCGCCGCACCCCGCGCAGAAATATTCGCCCGCCGCCTTGTTGCGATCGTATTTGCCGGTGAAAGCGCGTTCGGTCCCGGCTTCGCGCAAGATGTGATACTGTTCGGGAGTCAGTCGCTGGCGCCATTCGGCGTCGGTCAGGTTGAGCTTGTCGGCCATCGTCGGAATCTCCTGTGCCACTTGCGCTTATCTGGGGGCGGGGGTGCTTGCGGTCAACCGCCGGCACTGCGCGAATGCGTCGGCATCGATTTCGCCCGGTCCGCCGCTGAGCGCGGCGCGGGCCGTTTCGCGGGCTTGCCCGATGGTGGCTGCCTGGGCGGCGCTGTCGAGCCCCTGTTTCACCATCAGCGCCTTGGCCGCAGGCATGAGCCGCGCGGCTTCTTCCGCCAGCGTGCGACCAAGCGCACCGGGATCACCGCGCCCGGCCAGCACTTCGGCATAGGCCCCGAGCAAACCGACGCACGCGATTGCATCGGGCGCGGGGCGCGGCGGAACCGCGACATCGAGATCGGGCAGGCAGGCGGTGGCGATGGCGGGCGCGCCGTCATGCGCCGCGCGCCGCGCTGCATCGTCGAACATGGCATGCATCGCTTCGCCCGAAAGCCCGGTTTGCGCCGCCACCGCCGCGCCGATTTGCCCCAGGTAGCGCTTGCCGCGAATGCCCAGCGGCGGCAGCGCGAGCGCTGTGGCGTCGCCGCTCGTTTGCGCTACCGAAACCACCGCAAACGCCGCCGCGCAGCGAATGTCGTGGCGCTGGCGGTCGGTCAGCGCCGCGGTGTCGGGCGCGGCAGGCAGGCTTGCCGCCCCGAGCGCACATCCGCCCAGCGCGAGCACACAGGTTTTGAGGAGCTTGGCCATTGTCGTACCCGCCATAGCCCCGCCTGACGGCGGCGAAAAGAGCCCCCCGGAGATCATCCGGGGGGCGAAGTCAGCGGGCCTGAAAGGTGGGATTTGGGGCCCCGCTGGAGAGTCGGGCGGGAATCAGTTGCGAATTCGAACCTAAGTTCCCCGGTTGCGAATTGCAACTCGATTCCGGGATGCCGGCAAGGGTCTGCGGCGATACGTTGCGATTTGGGACCTTATAATCGCACCCGCGATCGTCTATATGGCTGGAATATGACCAAGCTCCACGAACCCTTGTCCTGCCTCGACGGTTGCGGATTGCCCTCGGCGCTCGAAGCGATGGGCGAGCGCTGGTCGTTCATGATCTTGCGCGCCGCGTTCAACGGCGTGCGTCACTTCGAAGATTTTCTCGACCAGCTGGGGATTGCGCGCAATATCCTGTCCAACCGGCTCGGGCGGCTGGTCGATTCCGGCATTCTGCAGCGCGACCATTGCGCCGATGACCGCCGCCGGATCGAATACCGGCTGACCGCCAAAGGCCAGGATTTGCTGCCGGCGATGCTCGCGTTGCGCCAATGGGGCG
>CAITOD010000307.1 GCA_903893935.1 uncultured Sphingomonadales bacterium | reverse complement strand
TGCTGCGTGTCCACGGCGTGCAGGGGTTGCGGGTGATCGATGCCTCGGTCTTCCCCTCGGTGACGAGTGGCAACACCAATGCACCGACAGTGATGGTGGCCGAAAAAGGCGCGGCGATGCTGGCCCAGGACCGCAATTTGCGATAGCGATGGCATTTCCATGACGGGAGCGCAGACCACCCGCCCCGCCTCCCCACCCGACCACCAAGAATATCATCATGATATGGTGGTCGGGTGGGGAGGCGGGGCGGGAGGTCTGCGCGTTCACGACAACGTTGGCGTTCTAGCGCATCGATGCGGACAAGCTTGGCCGCAACGGCCAAAGCCATTGGGCCGCTTGCCGGAGTATGGCAGACTGATGTTGCCAGGCACAAGGACCCCAGCCGATGACCGTTGAATACCGCCGCATTCTGCTCGATGGCTATCCGATCCTCGCCACCCGCCACGGCGATGAACTGGTCACGCGCGACGGGCGCAGCGTGGGGCTTGATCAGGCCGTGCATCTGGCGCCGTGCAACCCGTCGAAAATCATCTGCGTGCATCTGAACTACATCAGCCGGGTGCGCGAATTCATCACCAGGCTGCCGCCCGCACCGACCTATTTCCAGAAGCCGCTGACCGCGCTCAACACGCACAAAGCCGCGGTGGTGCGCCCCGAACGCTGCAAGTGGCTCAATTACGAAGGCGAAATCGCGATCGTTATCGGGCGCACCGCGCGCAACATTGCGCCGGCCGAAGCGGGTGATTACATCGCCGGCTACAGCGTCGCCAACGACTATGGCCTGCACGATTTCCGCGACACCGATGCGGGATCGATGCTGCGTGTCAAAGGGTCCGATACGTTGTGCCCGATCGGCCCCGGGCTCGTCACCGGCTGGGATTTCCGCAACAAGGCGATCCGCACTTATGTCAACGGCGTCTTGCGGCAGGATGGCAATACCAGCGAGATGGAATGGGACATGCATTACCTCGTCGCCGACATCGCGCGCACGATCACGCTCGAACCGGGCGATGTGCTGCTGTCGGGCACGCCCGCCAACAGCCGCCCGGTGCAGCCGGGCGACGTGGTCGAAGTCGAAGTCGAAGGGCTGGGCCGGCTGTCCAACACGATCGTTCATGGCCCCGTGCCGATCCGCGACGATTGCGGCGCGCAGCCGACCGAATCCGAAGAAGTGATCTCGACCGCGATGGGCGGCGAATGGGAACATCGCGGCAAGCGCGCCGCGCGTGGCAGCGGGGCCGCGCATTACGAATCCGCGCTCGAGGACAAGTGAACGATTGATCGCCCGGCAAACCTGAACCATCATGCCGCGATGGCCGAACCCGTCATCGCGGCACAGTTTCTGCGCCATGTTGCCAATTGTCTGGAACTGACCGGCCGTTCGGCAACCGGGCTGCTGGCCGAACTCGGGCTCGATCGCGAGGCGATCGAAGGCGCCGAGCGCGAAATTCCGCTCAAGACGTTTCTGGTGTTTTTCGAGCGCGCAGCCGCCCTGTCGCGCAATCCCTCGTTCGGGCTGCACGCCGGGCGGCTGGTCGGATCGGACAGTATCGGGCCGCTGAGCATTCTGTTTCTGAGCGCGCCCGACTTGCGCACCGCTTTTGCCAGCTTCACGCGCTATCTCGATACGATGCAGCAGGCTTCGCGCAACCGCTTCGTGGTGAGTGCCGATCACGCCGCGTTCGAATACAAAGTGATCGATCCGGCGCTGCCGGTCCGGCGGCAGGATGCCGAATATTCGATCAGCGCGATGTTCAGCCTGGCGCGCCAATACACCGGTGGCGCGATCGAACTCGCCGAAGTCCGGTTTGAACACGAACGCGCCGGCGCCTATCAGATCTATCGCGATTATTTCGGGTGCGACGTGTTTTTTGAGCAGGACACCAATCTGCTGGTGTTTTCAGCCCGGCATCTGGCGCATCGCGGCCGCGTGCTGAGCGCGGTGCTGCACCCGATCATCGAGGACCACTTGCGCCGGCGTGCCGACAGCGGCGGCGAGGGCACCGCGCTCGATCGCGTGCGCGCGCAGATCGCGCGCGCGCCGCTCGACCGGCCGCCGCAAGCCGCGGCCGTGGCGGACCAGCTCGGGCTGTCGCTGCCCACGCTCCATCGCCGCTTGCGCGCAGCGGGCACCAGCTGGCGTGCCTTGCTCGACGATCATCGCATGGCTGCGGCCGAACGCCTGTTGCGCGAAACCCGCCGCAGCGTTGCCGATGTGGCGCTCGCGGTGGGTTATGCCGAAAGCGCCAGCTTCAGCCGCGCCTTCGCGCGGCATTTCGGCAAATCGCCGAAAACGAGCAGACTCTAGAACTGAATTCTTGTGAACAGCGCCTGAAGCGCGGCCGCCATCCACGCGGCATCGACCTGGCTGAATTCGGCAACGACGGGATCGCCGGGCGCGATCGCAAAGCGGCTGCGGCCCACTTCCTCAAGCTGGACCAGCGCGTGGCCCTGGTCGAGCCACACGACAAGGCCCACCACACGCGTGCTGTGCACTTTGAGCACGAAGCGCTTGACGTCGCTGGTGGCGCCTTCTTCGACCAGCTCAAAGTCGTCGCGTTCGGCCATCGTTGCCTTCGCGAGTTCGACCAGCCGCGCCAGCATCGGTCCTTCGACTTTGGACCAGCGCAAGCGTTCGTATTGCACGGCATCCACGCCATGCGAAATGCGGTCGCATTCTTCGAGAAAACGGGTCTGGGACACGGGTGGTTTGCCTTGTGCTGGCGGACATGGGGCCATCGACAGGCAATCGGACCTGTCTGGTCGCGACAAGGCGTAGAGCATAGGTCTGAAGAGCTGGTTTCCGGACGGCGAAAAAAAAGCTGCGCCGGACGGGTCCGGCGCAGCTTGAGGGTGGAGGGTAGCAGCGATGCCGTTCAGTAGCGGACCGTCACGCTCGCGCCCCAGGTGCGGGGCTTGGCATATGTCTGGTTGGCGGCGCCGATCAAACCCGACAAGTCGAGGTCGTAGATGCGGTAGAACTTGTTGGTCACATTGTTCAAGAATCCGGCCACTTCGAGCTTGCCGTCGAGCACGGCATAGCTGATCCGCACATTGCCGATCGTGCGAGAGGGTTCGTAATCGATCGGTGCGTTGTTGGTTTCGAAATAGTTGCCCGATTCATGCTTCCAGTCGGTGCCCAGCGTCACCTCGCCCGGGCCTGCGGGGAACTGGTAATGCACTTGCCAGCCGAGCGAGAAATCGGGCGCCTGCGGCAGCACGCGATCGGCGACAAAGCCGTCGGGGAGCACGATGCCTTTGACTTTGGTCGACAGGAACGTGGCAAACGTGCCGAGATAGAGGCCTTTGACCGGGCGCGTGTTCAATTCGAATTCGGCGCCGTGTTCATAAGCCTGGTGGTTGGAAACGTACTGGTTGACGCCCAGGTTCTGGAACGCCTGATAGCCCGCATAATTGTAGAAGAACCCCGACCCGTTGAAATGGGTGGTGCGGTTGAACAGCGTCAGCTTGAACCCGCCTTCCCAGTTGGTCAGCACTTCCTGCCCGAACGGGATGGCCTGGACCAGCGGGTTGCCGTTGGCGGTCGAGACCGCCTGGCTGTCGGTATAAGGCACCGGCGATGACACCGTGCCGAACCCGCCTGCCTTGGTGCCGCGGTTGACCGAGGCATAGATCAGCGTGTTGCTGTCGGGCTTGTAATCGATTTCGGCTTTGCCCGACCAGTTGCTGAACGTGGCATAGCGAAGACCGGCGACATCGGGGATCGTCGTTGCCCAGTCGAACAGCAGGACGCCATTGGCATAGTCCTGAAATTCAAGGTGCTTGCGATCGTGCGAATAGCGCAGGCCGCCGATCAGCGAGACATTCGATGTGACGGCATATTCGGTCTGCGCGAAGGCGGCAAACGACGTGGTGTTCTGCGTGCCGCCATAGTTGAGCGTGCCGAGGCCCGGATAAGTGCCTGCGGGGCTGATGATCTGGTACTGGTTGGCGGTGTGGATGTTCAGCGCGTAGAACCCGGTCACCCAGTTGAACTCGTCCGCCTTGCCCGACAGGCGCAATTCCTGCGACAGCTGATAGAGCCGCTGGTGCGTGTCGTAGTGGAAAATGGTCTGCGGCGACATGTCCGAATCTTCGCCGTAATCCTTGGTCAGGTGCTGATAGTCGGAAATCGACGCCAGCTGCCCCCAGCCGAAATCGTGCGTGTAGCGCGCGCTCACATCCCAGTGCGTGCGGTTGAAAAAGGGCGTGCGGTCCTCGCTCTGCACAAACGGGCTGCCCGAAGTATTGACATAGCCGTTGGCATCGGTGCCTTGCACCGCGCCGGGCACGCCGACCGCGGCCCCGGGGTTGCCACCCGGCACATTGGCGGCATAGTTGCCGAGCAGGTGATCGTTGGGATCGGGATAAGCCGCCACC
>CAITOD010000306.1 GCA_903893935.1 uncultured Sphingomonadales bacterium | reverse complement strand
GCCCGTTGAGCCCGGCAAGCGCGGCATCGATCCGCTCGTCCGCCGCCTCGATCGCGCGCGCCGGCGCGAGCGGCGAGGGCCAGATCGGTGCGACTGCGACCAGTTCATCGCTCAGCCGGTCGAACACCAGCAGCACGGTCGGGCGCACGAACAGCATGTCGGGCAGCGCCAGCGCGCTGTCGGGCGCGCGCGGCAGTTTTTCGACCAGGCCGATCGTCTCGTAGCCGAAGTAGCCGACCAGGCAGGCAAGCACCGGGGGCAGCCCGGCGGGAACATCGATGCGGCACTGGTCGACCAGCGCGCGCAATTCATCGAGGCTGTTTCCCGGCAGATCGACAAAGGCCTCGCGCACGCTCGCCCACACGCGGTTGATCGCGGCGCGCGCGCCGTGCGCGCGAAACACCAGATCGGGCGCGAGGCCGAGCAGGCTGTAGCGCCCGCGCACTTCGCCGCCTTGCACCGATTCGAGCAGGAAATCGCCCCGGCCTTCGCGCATCAGCTTGAGCGCGGCGCCGACCGGCGTCTCGGTATCGGCAATCAGCCGGCGCCACACCATCGCGGCCTGGCCACCGTTGAGCGCGGCAAGCGCCGCAGCGGCATTGTCCGGCGCGCCATTGTGCGCCCCGGCATCGTCGGTCGCCGTGCTCACTGACTGCCCACAAGATTGGTCCGCACGCTGTCGATTGCGGTCTGGTTGCGCTTTGACCCGACTTCGCGGGTGATCGCGGTGCGCAACTGCTCTTCGTATTCGCGCGCCGTCGCTTTGCCCAGATCGCTTTGCGCCTGCTGCACCAGCGGATTGTCGGCGGTGATCGTGCCGGGTTCGATCGTATTCAGCATGACCACGGCCCAGCCGGCATTGCCGGGTGCGGCAACCTTTTTTGCCATGCCCGGCGACATGGCGAACAGCATGGCCAGCGGGGCGGGCACTTTGCTTTGCATTTGCGCCATTTGCGCGCGCGTAATGGCGAGCGGGGTGACCGGCGGCAGGGTCAGGCCTAGCGATTTGAACGCATCGCCAAACGGGACCTTTCTGGCAATCGCGGCAAGCACTTTATCGGCGGCGTTCGCGGCCGCTTCCGAGCCCTTTTGCTGCGTCCAGTCGGCAGCCACTTGCGTCTTGATCTCGGCGAGTGCTGCCGGTGCGCCCGGTGTGATCCGCCCGACATCAAACAGGATGAAATGCTCGCCACCCGGCAAAGCGCCGATCTGCGGCTGGCCTTCGCGTTCCATGCTGAACAGCGTCTGCAACAGCGGCTGCACGTCGGCAGGCGCTTTGGCACCTGGTTTGCCCGGAACGGTGCCATCGGCTTGCAGCGGATCGGTGGTCACGACGGTGAGGCCATAGGCTTTGGCGACATCGGGCAAGCTGGTGCCGCCTTCGATCTTTTCGCCGATCTGCGTGGCGAGTTCGCCAAGTGCTGCCTTGCGCTTTTCGGCGGCAAGCGCGGCGATAATTTCGGGCCGCGCCTGGTCGAGCGTCTTGCCGGTCTTGTGGCTGACCGTATCGACCCGCGCGACGACCCAGCCCAGGGCGCCTTTGGTGGGCGCGATGGTCTTGCCCTGGCCGGCCGCGAACACCGCGTCGGCAACCGCTTTTGACGTATCTGTGGCGAGCTGGTCATGCGATTTGTCGGCGATTTTGGCCGGTGCCAGGCCTTTGGCGCTTGCCGCCGCGTCGATCGCCTTGCCGCTTGCAAGTTCGGCGGCGAAAGCTTTGGCGGCGGCTTCGGTCGGCAGGATCACTTGCGTGATCGAACGCGTTTCGCCCGAGGCATAGAGTTCGGCATTGGCCTGATAGCGTTTGCGGATATCGGCTTCGCCGGGCGCAGGCACAGTCTTGAGCTTGCTGTCGTCGATCACCGTATAGCGCACCGTGCGCTGTTCCGGCCGCTGATAGCGCGCGATGTTGGCGCGATAGAACTCGCCAATCTGCTGGTCGGTCGGCGCGGCCTTGGGGGCAAAGGCCGTCGCGGGCAGGTATTGCAGCGTGCCGCTGCGCTTTTCCAGCAGCAGCCCGGCGAACGTCTGGCTCAATGCGGTGGGCATCGTGGCACCTTCGGCCGCGCCGGCAAAGATCATCCTGCTCAACAGGCCTTTGCCGATATCGCGGCGCACCATCGCGTCGTTCAGCCCGCGTTGCGCAAGAAACTGCCTGTAGATGTCCTGGCTGAATTTGCCGTCGGCGCCCTGAAACGCGGGCAATTTGGCAATTTCGCTGTCGATCAG
>CAITOD010000305.1 GCA_903893935.1 uncultured Sphingomonadales bacterium | reverse complement strand
CCCGGTTTGGCTTTCATCCGGGCGCGCATCCGCATAAGGCGCTCGGGTCATGTTCGAAAGCCCTCCCCGCACGCTTTATGCCGAATGGCGCGCCACGCTCGGGCTGGCGGGGCCGCTGGTCGCCGCCAACTTGCTGCAAATGGCGGTGTTTGCGATCGACGTGGTATTCGTCGCCCGGCTCGGCGCGGCGCAACTGGCGGCTTCCTCGCTGACCGTCGCGGTGTTCGGCCTGCTGATCTGGAGCATGACCGGGCTGGTCGGCGCCGCTTCGCCGCTGATCGCCGCCGAACTCGGCCGGCGCAAGCACGCGGTGCGCGAAGTGCGCCGCTCGTTCCGCATGGCCGCCTGGGCCGGCGTGGGCGCCTCGCTCACCGCCATGGCAATCTGCCTCGCAATCGGCCCGGTGCTGCGCGTGACCGGGCAGGACCCGCATGTCATCGCGCTCGCGGTGCCGTTCATGCACGTCCTGATGTGGGCAACGATCCCCGCGGTGATGGGCGCGCTGCTGCGCGGCACTGTCGCCACGCTCGGCCGCCCGGCGGTGGGCACCGTGGTGACCGCGCTCGCCGTGCTGGTGGGGATTAGCGGCAACTGGATATTCGTGTTCGGCCATCTGGGCGTGCCCGCAATGGGCCTGCAGGGCGCCGCGATTGCCACCGTGCTGACCACGATCTGCACCATGCTCGCCTATGTCGCGATCATCCGCGCCGACCGCCGCTTGCGCCGCTATCGCCTGTTCGGCCGCTGGTGGCGCGCCGACTTGCCGCGCTTGCGCGATATCCTGCGCATCGGCCTGCCGATGCTGGGCACGATCCTTGCCGAAGCCGCGCTGTTCAACGGCGCTGCGTTCCTGATGGGGCGGATCGGCGCGCTGCCGCTGGCCGCACACACCATCGCGCTGCAATTCGCCGCGATGACCTTTCAGGTGCCGTTCGGGATTGCCCAGGCTGCGACCATCCGTGTCGGCCGCGCTTATGGCGCGCGCGATCGCGAAGGCATTGCGCTTGCCGGCAATGTCGCCTTCCTCACCGGCATCGGCTTCATGTCGCTGGCATCGGCCCTGCTGCTGTTTGCCCCGCGCACGATCATGGTGCTCTATATCGACCCGACGCTGCCCGCCAATGCCGCGCTGGCGGCACTTACCGTACGCTATATGAGCGTGGCGGCCGCGTTCCAGCTGTTCGATGGCGCGCAAACCGTGGGCGCCGGGCTGCTGCGCGGCATCCAGGACACGCGCGTGCCGATGGCGATCGCGCTGTTCGGCTACTGGGTGCCGGGGCTTGGCACCGCGATCTGGCTCGGGCTCTACACGCCCTTGGGCGGGCTCGGCGTCTGGCTCGGGCTCTTGTGCGGGCTGGTCGCGGTTGCCGCCATGCTGGTCTGGCGCTGGTACCGGCGCGATGCGCTCGGCCTCATGCCCCAAGGGGAAGAAACTCTGCTCGCGGCCCCTTGACGGCCCTCTGACCCCCACCCATATGCGACCTGCTGGCACTCTCGATGTGCGAGTGCCAGAAAATTTCGCAACACCGCACCGGGCCTCTCGTGGCCCGGTGGTTGATATGGAAGAGGGAGCAACCCATGACTTTCCGTCCGCTGCACGACCGCGTGCTGGTACGTCGCGTCGAAGCCGAGGAAAAAACCGCCGGCGGGATCATTATCCCCGACAGCGCCAAGGAAAAGCCCGCTGAAGGCGAAGTCGTTGCCATCGGCAGCGGCGCCCGCGCCGAAAACGGCACGATCACCCCGCTCGACGTCAGCGTCGGCGATCGCGTGCTGTTCGGCAAGTG
>CAITOD010000304.1 GCA_903893935.1 uncultured Sphingomonadales bacterium | reverse complement strand
TACCTGTTTCTCGATGGCGCTCGCTCGGATACCTTCTCTTTTGATCTGCGCAAAACCATCCACGGCAAGTTCAAGCTCGAAGGCCAGGTCAATTATCTCACCCAGCGCTATATCTTCGATCCCATTCTCGGCAGCGGTGCAGGCGGGACGGCGCGGCAGTGGATTTACAACCTGACGGCGACGGCGCGTGTGCTGGACCGGGTCGACCTGTCCCTGCACCTTTCGCACCAGACCCGCAATCTTTCGAACGTCTATCTGCCATTCTCTGACTACAACGGAGAGATTACCCTCTCCTACAATTTCGGAAACCCAACGTGCCAGAACGATCTGAACAACCCATGTTAAGCGCGTCCGCTCATCAGGAGCGTTGTGCCGGTTCTCGCAAAGCGAAGCTGCGGCTCCGTTTGGGGGCGTCGCTGCCCGGCGCTTCCGCCGCGCTCGGGCTCTTGCTGCTCGCCGGTTGCCACGGCGGGAACCATTCGCAGGACATTGCTTCGGGCAAGGATTTTTCGCTGTCGGCAGGCGAACTTGCACAAGCGCTCGCGTCGTCGCCGCAAGTCTCCAAATCCAACGCGGAAGCCGTGCGCGATCAGGTGCTGCACAAGCTGATCGACGAAAAACTGCTCGCCAATGCCGCGACGAAAGAAGGCCTCGATCACGAACCTGCGACCATCCAGACGCTCATGGCCGCGCAGCGCAGCATTCTGGCACGCGCGTATGCCATGAAGCTGACGGCAGGGATCGGGGCACCCGGGGAGCCCGAAATTGCCGCATACTACCAGGCCAATCCGCAAATCTTTGCCAATCGCGTGTCGGCCGACGTTGATGAGTACCTGTTCCAGGGGCCGCCCCAGGCAACCGCGAACGTGATCCGGCTGTTCAACTCTGGAACACCGCTCGACCGCGTTGTCGCTGTTGCAACGCAGCAGGGGGTGCTAATCTCGCGACAGGATGCAACGCTTACCTCGGATACGGTTCCTCTCGATGTTGTTGCCAAACTCGATGCCGCTACGGTCGGATCAAACATAGCCTTTGGTTCCAACTCGGCGATGATCGTCGCGCATGTCAACGTATTGCGACAAGAGCCGTTGAACCTGTCGCAGGCTGCGCCGCTGATACGCGAGAAACTTTTGCAACAGCGAAAGTCGCAAGTCTTGAAGAAGGAACTTGATCGGTTGCGCGCAGTCGCAGACGTCAAAATCAACGTCGCGCCGGCTGCACGCCAGCCAGCCCAGCAAACAAAGTAGGGTGCCATGACGATGCAATCACAGATCACGCTGGTACGCAGCATTGCGATACTCCTCGCCTTTGCCATGGCACCGGGCGCAATGGCGCAGCAGGCGCCATCGTCAATCGGGGTGCAGCCAACCACACAACAATTCGCCCCCGCGCCGATGCCGGTTGCCGGCGCTGCTGCCGATTATCGGGTCGGCCCGGGCGACGTACTCGGGATCAGCGTGTACCGTTCGCCCGATCTGACCAGCCTCTTCACGGTCGGCACGAACGGCACGATCGACTTTCCCCAGCTGGGCCCGGTCAACGTCAACACGATGACAGTGCTCGAAATCGGCCAAATGCTGGAGCAGATGCTCAAACGCCGGGGTATTCTGGTCGATCCCAATGTCAATGTGCTGGTATCGCAATTGCGGGCCCGCGTGGTGACGGTCATGGGCACGGTTGCGCGATCGGGCGAAATACCGATCGACCGCCAGGGCACCACGCTTTCCGCGGTGCTCGCGCAGGCAGGCGCGGTGCTTGGTACCGGCGACAGCTTGGTGACGATCTACAACAGCAAGACCGGGCCGGCGCAGCGCAAGCAAGTGCGCATGATCGACATAACTTCGGGCCGGGAAGATCGTGTCGCCGAAGATGGCGATGTGGTGGCCGTCCAGTCCCCACCCACTGTCTATGTTTCGGGTGAAGTCGGGCGGGCCGGCGCGTTTGCGATCGAACCGAACATGACCGTGGGGCAGGCGGTTGCGATGGCTGGCGGCATTACGCCGCGCGGCAGCTCGCACCGGATCAGGATCAATCGCAAGTTGTCCGACGGCCACACCGAAGTAATCCACAACGTGAAGCTCGATGATCCGGTCAATCCGGATGATCTGATCACCGTCCAGACCAGAATTTTCTGAGCCGCCGAAGTTTTTCTGCTCCGCCCAGGTATAGTCGGCCCGATCTTTAGCGAGGAATGAAATGAACCCGCAAACTTTCCTGCTTGTGATCAGAGCGCACTGGCGCACGGTGCTGATCTGGACGGTGCTCGGTCTGATCGCCGGGGTTGCAGCCGCTGCCATCAAGGCGACGTCGTACAAAGCGACCGCTGAGGTGGTAGCCACGGTGCACACCCCCGATGCGGCCGATCCGACCCAGCAGCTGGCGCTGCTGCAGCCGCAGATGGCTCCGGATTATCTTGCGACGCAGATCGATATCATCAAGTCGGCGCGGGTGGCCCAGCACGTGGCGCAACTGCTGAAAATGGATCAGGATCCGCAGATGCTGGCGGAATTCCGCGATTCCGGGCAAGGCGGCGACGCGGTGACGTATTTTGGTGTACAACTCGCCAAGCACCTCAAGGTGGAGCCGTCGGTCAATTCGCGTCTGATCGCGATCCAGTACACCGGCGGTGACCCGGAGAGTGCTGCAACGATCGCCAATGCATTCGCGAAATCGTATCAGGATATCTCGCTTGAACTCGAAACGGCCCCGGCACGTCAATCCGATGAGTGGTTCCAGCGCAACATCGACGGGGTGCGTCAGCGCTTGCGCGAAGCCCAGGCCAAGCTGGCACAAAAACAAAGCGAACTTGGCGTAACCGCCCCGCTGAGCACAGTTGCCGGCGTGGTGGGGCCGATCGACGCCGAGGAAACGCGTCTTGCCGGTCTGAGCCAGAGCCTTGCGCTCGCTCAGGCGGCGCAAGCCAACGCAGCCTCGCACACCGGCGGCGGCGCACTGCCCGACGCGATGCTCAACCCGGTCGTTCAGGCTCTCGATGTCGATCTGCACCGGCTCGAAGCGCAACGCGACCAACTGGCGACGCATGTCGGTCCGAATGGGCAGGACATCAAGGAAATCGATCACCAGATTGCGGAGCTGAAGCGGCAGCGCGATGCGCAGGCCAGCACCGTCGCGCGCAGCGCCTCGGCTTCGGCCAGTCAGGCCAGCGCCAGCGTGCGTCAGATCGAAGCGCAAATGGCCCAGGAAAAGGTGCGCGTCATCCGCTCGGATGAGCAGCGCGGGCAATTGGCCGCGTTGCAGCAGGATGTTGACGGTCTGCGCAAATCCTACGACGAACTGGTCGAACAGCATTCGCGCGCCATGCTGATCGGATCGGGCGAACATACCAATGTCGCAATCCTCTCGGCGGCAAGCCCGCCGGCGGAATCGAAATTGCTTGTCTCGATCCTGCTTACGGTCGGTGGCCTGCTGGTGGGATGCCTGGTCGGGATCGGGGCTGCCATTGTCGGCGAATTCCTCGACCAGAAGTTGCGCACGTCTGCCGATGCGGAAACCTGGCTCGGGATCGCCAATCTTGGCACCGTGCACATCCTGCCTGAATCGCGGCAGCGGCGCTTGCCGGCGCCGCGGCGTCTCATTGCCAATTTGCGCGGGAGTTGATTGCTGTGAATGACCAAACAACCGACGCTCGTCTGGTGACCAGTCCGGTGCACTATTTCGCATCCGAGAGCCATTTGCTTGGCGAATGGCTGGTGATGCGCGGGGCGATTTCACAACAGCAGGCCGATGAAATCGCGCGGGTCAGCGCTGAACGGGGCTTGCGCTTTGGCGAAGTCGCGGTCGAACTGGGTCATGTCAGCGAAGACGACATCAATCGCGCGCTCGCAGCGCAATTCGATGTCGCGCCGCAAGATCCGGCTCCGGTCGATGCCAGCCTGATCATGATCACCGACCCGCACTCGCAAGGCGCGGAAGATATCCGCTCGTTGCGCAATGCGCTCGTGTTGCGCTGGTTCAAGCATCCCGAAGGCGCGCGGACCCTGTCTGTCATCAGTGCCGGATCGGGCGACGGTCGTTCGACGATTGCCGCCAATCTTGCCATTGCCTGCGCGCAAGTCGGGTTTGATACATTGCTGATCGATGCCGACATGCGGGCGCCCAGCCAGCACACGCTGTTTCACGTCGAAGACCGGTTTGGGCTTGCGGGTTTTCTGGCCGGCCGGCCGTCCGATGCGATCAACCACGAGATCCCGGGCTTTCCCAAGCTGACGGTTATTACGGTTGGCGGCACACCGCCCAATCCGCAGGAATTGCTGATGCGCGGCATGTTCCAAACCCTGATCCGCGAAGCCAAGCAGCGGTTTGAAGTGATCATCGTCGATACGCCGGCGGCCAGCGTTGCCACCGATTACCAACTGATCGCCGCAGAAACCCAGGGTGCCATGCTGGTCACAAGCCGCAACCAGACCCGCGTTCAGGAGGCCAGGGAACTGGTCGCCGCCTGCCGTTCGTTTGGCATCCGGCTGGTCGGATCGACGATGGCGACAACAAGCTGACCGATGGCACCGGTGGCAGAGATGACAAGTGTCAGGATATCGCCCTGCGATGCTGATGCCGGCGGCGTCACGCGCGGATCGGGCTTGAGCGCGCGGAACCTGATGGTGCTGGCGGCGATTGCCATTCTGGCGATCCCGACCATCCGCGAGTTCGCGACGGTATTCTGGTCGCTTCCCGATGACACGCACGAGCCGATCGTGCTGGCGGGGCTGTTGTTCGGTTTCTGGCGCGACCGATCGGTGTTCAACTGGCGGTCTTCGCGGGCCGCCAGAATCGCGGCGCTTCCGGTATCGCTGATCGCAGCGGCGGCCTATGTGACCGGGCAAAGCCAGGAATTCTACCAATTGGAAGGCCTGGGGCTGATCGGGTTTGTGTATGCCTGTCTGCTGCTGGCGACCGACAGCACGAAGCTGGCCAAGCTGTCGTTTCTGGCGGCGCTTATGCTTTTCGTGATTCCAATGCCCGGCACGCTGGTCGATGCCCTGCTTGTGCCCCTGAAGCTGACGCTGACCGCCAATGTCGCGCGCTTCTTTGCGTTTCTGGGCTATCCGGTGGGATATGAAGGTGTGGTACTCAACGTGGGGTACTACAGACTGGGCGTTGCCAATGCTTGCGCCGGACTGCGCTCGCTGCTGGCGCTAAGCGCGATCGGATTGATGTTCGTCTATCTGGTGCCAGCCCGCCGGCGGCTCAGCGATGTTCTGCTGGTCTTGCTTTTGCCGCTTCTTGCGCTCGGCGCGAACTTCTTCCGGCTAAGCCTGCTGGTGCTTATCACGTATTATTTCGGGGGCGATGCAGGTGCGGCGGCGCACAACTGGGCCGGGTATGCCGAGATCGGCCTCAGTCTGATCGGCTTTCTGGTCGTGCATCGCGTTCTTGACATCGTTTTTGGTGGAAAGCCTGTGCGCCATGCCTAGGTCGTCCTGGTCGACTTTCGCGGGTCTGGCAGTGCTGGCACTGGCGCTGGTATCGATTTCTGCAAGCCGGATCATGTCGAGCCGGCTTCACAGCCGACCGCTGGCGCCGATCGCCGCGCTCGGTGTGCTTCCCCAGCGTGTTGCAGACTGGGTAGCGGTTGCGAGTGCAGAGCCGGCGGTCAGCCCGGTCATCTCCGATGCATTTGGCAACGCGCAACAAGTCTATGACAAGGTTGTTTCGCAAGTCTATGTCCGGCCTGATGGCACCCACATCCAGCTGATGCTCGCTTACAAGCTGACCCAGCAGCAGGAGGATCGGGTCCATTCGCCCGAACTGTGCTACTATTCGCAGGGTTTTTCGCTCTCGGGCCAGCGGGATCTGACGGTGGACGCACCAAACGGGCGTCTCAATGCGCGGGCCTTTCTTGCCGCTGCCCCGCAACGCTCCGAAACCGTGGTCTATTGGATAAGAACCGGACAGACTGTAAGCGAAAGCGCCTTGTCCAGTCGTCTGGCTATATTCCGTGACGGACTTGGTGGCGTGCTGGACGACGGGCTGCTCGTGCGTGCTTCGGTGATCGAAGCGCCGGGCAGCGGCCAGGGGGCTGCCATGAATGAAAAGTACCTGACGGATTTCCTTGCGAACCTGCTGAAAGCCTCCGGTGGTGCGTCGCGTGCGTTGCTGGCCGGACGGGTGGGAGCCTGATCGATTTGAACGGTCAGGATGTTCTGGTCGTAATCCCGACGCTGAACGAAGAAGCGCGGATCGAGGAGGTCTGCCGCCAATTGCGGGCGGGGCTGCCCGGCGATCGCGGCACGCGGATCGTTGTGGTAGACGGAGGGAGCACGGATCGGACCCGCGAACTGGTCCGGACGCTTGCCGCTGAGCAAGCGAATCTGCATCTGCTCGACAATCCAAAGCGTCTGCAAAGCGCTGCAATCAACCTTGCCGCGCAGAATGCGCACCCGAACGAAGCATTCCTCGTTCGTGCCGATGCGCACACCGACTATCCGCCGGGCTTCGTTGCCAGCGTCGTTGCGCAATTCCGGCGGCCGGACATCGATGCCATTGTCGTGCCGATGGATTCGGTCGGATCGACCTGCAAGGCGCGTGCCATTGCCTGGGTTTCCGATACCCCGATCGGTTCGGGCGGCTCGGCGCATCGCGGCGGCTCGCGAAGCGGGTTTGTCGATCACGGCCATCATGCCGGCTGGCGGATGTCGCTGTTCAAGGCTGTCGGCGGCTACGATGAAACCTTCCGCCATAACGAAGATGCCGAACTCGATTGCCGGATCAACGCGCACGGCGGTCGGATCTGGCTCGATGCCGATATTCGCCTGATCTACCATGTCCGCACCAGCTTTGCCGGCCTGTTTCGCCAATACCGCAATTACGGACGGGGCCGATCGCGCACCGTGCGCCGTCATCCCGGATCGATGCGACTGCGCCAGATCGCGGTACCCTTGGCAATGACCGCCAACGCGCTTGCCCTCATGGTCGCCGTGGTCGAACCTGCCACGCTGGTGATCCCCGTGGTTTACGTGGCATGCCTTGGGCTCGCGTCGTGCTATGTCGCATGGCTCCGCCGATCGGCATGCGGACTGCTGAGCGGCTTTGCCGCTTTTACGATGCACGCGGCATGGTCGGTGGGGTTTCTTGAAGGATTGTTGACTATTCGGGAAAGGCCTTGGCGTGGCGCGCAACACTGAGGCACGGTCGCCGGAGTAGCGGCACAGGCTTCGAATTCCGGCCTCATCGTTTTCCGCCGCGTGAGTTTTCTTTGCTCGCCGCACCGGTACAAAAGGGCCATCCGGTTACCATGTTGATCAGGACAAAGAAAAATATCCATGTCCATGGTGCGCGCGGCTGCTTCAGTTTTGCGCTCTTTCTGTTTCACGTGTGCAACTCTGGCCTTGCGCCCGACGTGATCGGGCACGGCTGGCTGCAGCCGGGCGCGCAATCGCTGCAATACGGGGTTGAACTTTTCTTTGGTATCAGCGGGATTGTCATCATCGGCGCACGCCGCCGGGCGAAGTCGTCGCGGCTGTTTCTGTTCGAGCGATGTTCGCGGATTTTCCCGGTGCTGTGGGTAACCGTCCTGACCATACTGGCGCTGGAGATCGTCACCGGTCAAAAGCTTCGCCTGCATGCCGATCTGGCGTCCGCGCTGGTGCTCGGCGGCAATCTGCTGGCGATGCCGCTGGTGATCCCGATGACGCTGATCCACCCTGCTGCATGGTCGCTCAGTTTCGAATTCTCGTTCTACATCCTGTTTGCGCTCTACGCAGCGAACGATAGCGGTGGTGCGATTTGGCGCAAGCGGCTGGCATTCGCGTTGGGCACGATCTTCGTGCTGACACATGTTCGCGGGCTGTTCTTCGTCTCCGGACTGGTGATTGCGCAGGGGGTGTTTGCCCGGCCCGCGTTGCGCGGTGTGCTGCGCGCCGGCCCCGTGTGGCTGATCGCTTTTCTGGCGCTATGGACCACAGCGGGCGAAGTGGTTGGTGAACAGTTTTCGGGCATCAACGTGGCTGCACTGACCAGCCATCCGTGGCTTCTGCCCGACCTCGTGCTCGGTTGGGCGGCCGGCACACTCGCGCTGGCCGGGATCTACGAAGGCGAGGGGCCGCTCGCCCAGCTGATGGCGACACGTGCTTTGCAATGGCTGGGAACGGTCAGCTACAGCCTTTATCTGTGGCAGACACCGGTCATGGCGGTGATCAAGTTCGCGCTGGTGCACTCGGGCCTGGCAGCCGCAGCAGGACCCTTTGCGCAGGCGTTGTTTTTCGTCATCGCCCTGCCACCCACATTGATTGTCGCGGGGCTAAGCCAGCGCTTGCTGGAGGTCGATGCGACAAACTGGATGCGCCGCTCGATCGAGGGACGGGGGGCGCCGCAGCACCAGTCATCCTGATCACGCGCCAGACCGTGTCCGATCTTTATCAACTCAAAATCGCAGCCCAGCTTCTTGTTTTGCCATTATCTGGCGCCACTGGTCTGGGCCTCCAAGCCGTGAAATGGTCCATTTCACGCGAGTTCTCGCTCTAAAGCGATGCCGCAGTCCCGGGTGAGCGCCGCGTCGCCATGGCAGCATCGTAAACCCTCAGAAATGACGGCGTCACCAGGCTGTTGCCATAAC
>CAITOD010000303.1 GCA_903893935.1 uncultured Sphingomonadales bacterium | reverse complement strand
GGCGCGATGCATTCGTGCGGGCACGACACGCATGCCGCGATGCTGGCGGGCGCGGCGCATGTGCTGTGCGCGCGTCGCGATACCTTCGCGGGCGAAGTCCAGTTCATGTTCCAGCCGGGCGAAGAAGGCTGGCATGGCGCGCGGTACATGATCGACGATGGCCTTATCGACCCGCTGCCCGACGCGGCTTTTGCGCTCCACGTGATGCCCGACAGCACGCATGGTGTGGTGGCGGGGCGGGCGGGCGCGCTGCTCGCTTCGGCCGATCGGTTCGAGATCGTGGTCGAAGGGCGCGGCGGGCATGCCTCGATGCCGCACCAGACGCTCGATCCGATGCCGGTCGCGTGCGAAATCGTCGGCGCGATCCAGACGATGGTCACGCGCCGCTTTCCGGTCGCCGACCCGGTGGTGGTGACTGTCTCGGAACTCCATGCGGGCACCACGCACAATGTGATCCCCGATCGCGTGCGCATGAAAGGCACGCTGCGCACGCTTTCGCCGCGCAACCGGGCGGCGGTGCACGAGCAATTGGCGCAGCTTGCCAAAGGCATTGCCGCAGCCCACGGGCTTTTGGCCGAAATTCATATCTTTGAGGGGTTTCCGGTGACATTGTGCGACCCGCGCGCAGTCGATCTGGGCGAACACGTGGCGCAGGCGATCGGCGCCCCGGTGGCGTTCCACCGTCTGTCGCACCCGATCATGGGCGCCGAAGACTTTGCCTATGTGCTTGAAAAAGTGCCCGGCGCGATGTTCTTTCTGGGCGTTGCCGCGCCCGATGTCGATCCGCGCACGTGCCCGAGCATCCATTCGCCGCGCATGATGGTCGATGAAGCCGCGCTGCCGCTCGGCACCGCGATGCTCGCCGGATGCGCCGAACGGTTTCTTGCGCACGGTTTTCAGTGATCGTTTAACACGGTCGTCACGAACAGGCGTCAGGCGGGAACAATGAGCGACGACCGGGTCCTGCCTTTCGAAGGCATTCACAATTTTCGCGACTATGGCGGCTACCCCGCGCGCGGCGGCCGGCTGGTGCGCGGGCGGCTGTGGCGGTCGGGCCAGCATGCCGGCGCGACGCCCGCCGATCTCGCGCGGGTGCGCGATCTTGGCATTGCGACGGTGATCGACTTGCGCGGCGACAGCGAACGCGCAGCATTTCCGTGTTTGCGGCACGAGGATTTCGCCGGCGATGTGCTGTTTCACCCCGGCGAAACCGCCAGCCTGCAAGGCCAGGCCGCGCATGCCGAAGCGGCCGATGCCATCCGCACGCCGCAGGATGCGCGCGACCGGATGATCCGGCTCTACCGGGGCATGGCGTTTCGCGATGTGCTGGTGGGCACTTTTCGCCTTTATGGCGCGGCGCTGGCCGAGCGCGATGGCGCAAGCCTGCTGCATTGCCTCGCCGGCAAAGACCGCACCGGGCTGGGCGTCGCGCTGGTGCAGCACTTGCTGGGGGTGCATCACGACGACATTGTCGAGGATTATCTGCTGACCAACACCGCGGGCAATATCGAGGCACGGATTGTATCGCAGAGCCAGAGCCTCGCCGACATGGGTCTCGACGATGCGACGATGCGCGTGGTGCTGGGGGTCGAGGCGATCTATCTCGACACCGCATTTGCCGCCATCCGCGAACGCCACGGCAGTATCGAGGCTTATGCCGAAACCGTGCTCGGGGTCGGACCAGCACAGATTGCCGCGATGGAAGCGCGCCTGATCGATTGAACTCCGCTGCCCGGGTGCTTATCTCGCCTGGCGTAAACGGAGAATATGATGGCCACGGTACACAAGACGCGCATGTTGATCATCGGTTCGGGACCGGCCGGGCTAAGCGCCGCGATTTATGGCGCGCGCGCAGGGATGGAACCGATCGTGGTGCAGGGGCTGCAGCCGGGTGGCCAGCTGACGATCACCACCGATGTCGAAAACTATCCCGGGTTTCGCGACGTGATCCAGGGCCCCTGGCTGATGCAGGAAATGCAGGCGCAGGCCGAACATGTCGGCACGCGGATGCTGTGGGACACGATCACCGAGGTCAGCCTCGATGGACCGCCGTTCCGCGCGCACGGCGACAGCGGCGATGTCTATGACGGCGATTGCCTGGTGATCGCCACCGGCGCGCAGGCGCGCTGGCTGGGCGTGCCGGGCGAAGCGGAACTGGGCGGCAAAGGCGTTTCGGCGTGCGCGACGTGCGACGGGTTTTTCTATCGCGGCAAAAAAGTCGTGGTGATCGGCGGCGGCAACACCGCGGTCGAAGAAGCGCTCTATATTACCAACCATGCCTCCGAAGTCGTGCTGATCCATCGCCGCGACTCGCTGCGGTCGGAAAAGATCCTGCAGGACCGTCTGTTTGCCAATCCGAAGATCAGCGTGCTGTGGAACAAGCAGGTCGACCATTTCATCGGCGGCGAAAAGGGCCTGACCGGGGTGGCGCTGATCGACACGCTGACCGGCGCGCCCAGCGAAGTGGCGACCGATGGCGCGTTTGTGGCGATCGGCCATGCGCCCGCAACCGAGCTGTTCAAAGGCAAGCTCGAACTCGATGCGGGCGGCTATATCGTGGTCGCACCGGGCACGCCCAAAACCGCCATCCCCGGCGTGTTTGCGTGCGGCGATGTGATGGACCACACCTATCGCCAGGCGGTCACCGCAGCCGGCACCGGCTGCATGGCCGCGCTCGATGCAGAACGTTTTCTGGCCGAACGCGAATTCGCAGCCGCGCGGCTTGCGGCGGAATAAGGCCTGCCCTCCAGCACGAACGGGGGTTTTTAGGTCGGGGTGATCCGGTTCGAACGGAGGATTGGAATGTACTGAAGCCGAATCAATGGCGTGAAGCCGTTGCTTCGACCAGTTGCTCGAACAGCCAGTCGCGGCTGGCGGTATCGTCGGTCAGGCTGTGGCTGCGGCCTTCGTGGATGCGCAGGCGCGGGTCGTCGGGCCAGAGTTCGCGAAACCGCGCGCCGACGCGATCCTCGGCCGAGACCAGCAGCGTCGCCGGGCCGTGAAACCGGGCAAGGCCCGCTTGCAGCATATCGACCAGCGGCGAAGGCGTCGCGCCGCGCTGCGTGGCCTGGCCCAGCCCGCGCACCAGCCGCGCCAGATTGACTTGCCCGCTCAGCAGGCGCCACAGCGCGCGGGGGTCGGACAGTCGCGCGAGATAGCGGCGGCGCAGCGCGGCGGGGCTGTGATCGGGCGCCGCGTCGTCGCGGTCGATTGTCCACGGATTGGCCAGCACCAGCCCGTCAAAACCATGCGGGCCCAACGTGGCGGCATGCAGCATCAGCGCGCTGGCGGCATCGCACAGGCCATAGCCGACCACGCGTCGCATGCCGGGCAGTGCGGCGCGAAAGGTGCCAAGCGCTGCGGCGATATCATCGCGCGATCCGCGCCAGCCGGGGTTGTCGCCCTCGCTGTCGCCGATCCCGCGTCGGTCGAAGCGGAACACCGGCACGCCCGCCACATCGGCCAGCCGCGCGGCCAGTTGCGCCTGACCGGCAAAGGCACCGGCGCGGATTTCGCTGCCGCCCGACACGATCAGCAACCCGGTCTGGCCATGCGCGCTGCCGCAATCGAGCGAGCCGACAAGCTTCGCGCCGCCGCACGGAAACACGAGCATGCGCCGCGTCATGCGGCGATCCCGGCGGCAATGATCGCTGCCAGCCGCGCCGATTGCGCGGGGTCGTCGCCCGGTTCGGCGCGTTGCCACAGCGCCGCGCCGCCAAGCTCCGACTGGCGGATTTCGCGCTGGCCTTCGTCGAGCGGGCGCGCGCTGTCGAGCCCGGCGATCAGCGCGGGGCCGCAGTCGTAACCGGCCAGCGTGATCCCTTCGCTGCGCCCGATCTCGAGCAGTTGGGCGCTGTCGGCATAGTCGCCGGCTTCGCGCGCAGCGATCACCGCCGCGCGCAGCATCTGGCGCAGCACTTGCGCGCCCGAAACCGGTTCGACCACCCAGCCGGGCAGCGCATTGGGAAACACCAGCGCGCCGCCGCGCAGCGCCAGCACATGCGTTGCGGCGAAATGCCGTGCGGCGCGTGCCATCGCGGTGCGCCAGGCATGCAGGCTCTGGCTGGCAAAGCACGCCTGGCTTTCGTTGGTGCCGGGCAAATCGGGCAGAAAGCTGTCGATGCCGTGTTGATCGAGCGCGCGCATTGTGCTGCGCAGCATGCGGCGCGTGCGGTTCATTTCCTCGAACAGCGGGGGCACGATCAGCAGCCGGAACCGCCGGTCGCGATCGATCACGGCGGCGAATTCATCGCCTCCCGGGCATGGCCAGGTTATGATCACGATCCGCGTTTTGCGCGGACCAGCGCGAGCAGGCTGCCGAATGTCGCAAGCGTTTCGCCAGTCACATCGGCGTCGTCGAACAGCAGCGCAAAGTGGTCTTCCAACGCGGCAAACAGCGTCGCGATCGCCATCGAATCGAGTTCGGGCAGGGCGCCCAACAAAGGCGTGTCGGGGGTCAGCGCGGCGAGCCGCCCGGCGTTCAGCCCCAGCACGTCCCCCAGCACTTTGCGCAAGCCTGCATCAACATCGTCCATTGCGCTGCCTTATCCACCCCGATCAGGGCGGGCAAGGCCGAGCGCGGCTTTGGCAAGCAGCCGCACCGCGCCCGGCCATTGGCGCGGCGCGCGCGGATGGAACGCTTCGAGCCGGTAGCGCAGCCGCACGTGTTCCATCCAGTCGCGCTTGTACCCGTCGTCGCCGGTGCCGAAATCGATCATGGTCACCCGGTCTTCGTCGAACGCCATGGCGAACATTGCATGGCTGAGCACGGTGCCCGGCGAATGCGCGGCGGCGGCGGGAATGTGCGCCAGCTTGTGAATATAGGCGATGCCCTGTTCGACAGTCCAGAACTGCGCGGCAACCGGCGCGTCATCGACAGTGGCCAGCCCCAGCCGCAACCTTCCGGCAGCACTTTCGGCCTGGGCAAACCGGCGCAGGAAAGCGGGCGAACCTTCGGCTGGTTTCCAGCTTTGCGCATAGATCGCCTCATACGTGTCCCAGTCGGCGGGATCGAACGCGCGCGCCACACGTACGCGCATTTTGCGCGCCTTGCGCCGCACGGTTTCGCGCAAAGGGCCTGGGCGCGTCGCCCACCACGCGGCGAAATCGCGCGCGCCGGTGTGAAGCACGTGGTTGCGATCGGCGGGGCTGGCGAGAGCGATCCAGCCCGCTTCGCGTGCCGCGCCGCGCAACAGCGCCGCCTCTGCGGCTGGCAGGGGCGCGAAATCGAGCGCGCCGAATCCTGCCAGACTGCGCATGATCGCGCGCAGCAATGGCGCATGGAGGGCATCGGCATAGCGCGGCCGGGCTAAGAAGCTGTACCAGTTGGCGAGCGCACCGAGCCCGTGGCGCGTCTGGCACAACGGCAACGCCGCGATGGCGTCGCCGTCGCGCGCCACGGCCACGAAGCACCGCGCCGGCGCGAGACATTCCGCCGCCATCAAGCGCAGCCAGTCGAGCCGGTCGAACGGGCTCACACCCGGCCCGGGCGTGAACAGCGCGGCCAGCGCCGGGTCGGCTTGCGCTTCGTCAAGGTCTGCGTGATAGACGTGCATCGTGACCGCGCTTGCCGTTCCCATGCCCGATCCGGCGCCTTGCCCGCTTGATCACCTGCCGTTGCGGGGACAAAGCGATGCGCCGGCGCTGGTGCTGGGCACCCGGGTCATGGACTATGCCGGGTTAAATCGGCGTATAGGCCAGCTTGCGGCGTGGTTGGCAAGCCGCAACGCGCCCGGCGAACGCGTCGCCAGCTGGCTGCCCAAAGGCGAACTGGCCTGTCTGCTGCCCCTGGCCACGGCGCGCGCCGGGCTGGTGCATGTGCCGGTCAACCCCGTGCTCAAGCGCGCGCAAGTCGAACACATCCTTGCCGACAGCGGCGCCGCACTGCTGATTGCCAATGCCGAACGACTGGCCATGCTGGCAACAGTGCCCGGCGCCGTCACCGATAGCCAGGTGCTCGCTGCGCTCGATGACGCGCGCGCCATGCCGCCCTCGTCGGCGCCGGTCGATACGCTGGCTGCGCTGCTTTATACCAGCGGATCGACCGGGCGCGCCAAAGGGGTGATGCTCAGCCACGCCAATCTCTGGCTCGGCGCGATCAGCGTGGCGCATTTTCTGCGGCTCAAGCCGGATGACCGCGTGCTGGCCGTGCTGCCGCTGGCGTTCGACTATGGGCAGAACCAGCTGCTGTCGGCTTGGGCGGCGGGCGCCTGCGTGGTGCCGCACGATTACCTGCTGCCGCGCGACGTGCTGCGCGCGCTCGCCGCGCATCACATTACCACGCTGGCCGGGGTGCCCCCGCTGTGGCGGCAGCTGGTGACGCTCGACTGGCCTGATTTGCCGGCGCTGCGCCGCATGACCAACAGCGGCGGCGCGCTCGATGCTTTGCTGGTGCAGCGCTTGCGCAATTGCGCGCCGCAGGCCGATCTTTACGCGATGTATGGCCTGACCGAGGCGTTTCGTTCGACTTATCTCGATCCCGCGCTGATCGATGCACATCCGACCGCGATCGGCGACGCGATCCCGTTTGCCGAAATCATGGTGGTGCGCGACGATGGCACTGCGGCCGGGCCCGGCGACGAGGGCGAACTGGTCCACGCCGGGCCGCTGGTTGCACAAGGCTATTGGCGCGATGCGGTGCGCACCGCCGAACGGTTTCGCGCAGCACCCGCGTTCTCGCGCGGGGGCGGTGTGGCGGTGTGGTCGGGCGATCGCGTGCGCCGCGATGCCGCGGGTCTGCTTCATTTCGTCGGGCGGCGCGATGCGATGATCAAGACCGCCGGCCAGCGCGTCAGCCCGCAGGAAATCGAGGACGTGGTGCTGGCGAGCGGGCTGGTCGCCGAGGCGGCGGCGTTCGGGCTGCCCGATCCCGCGCTGGGCCAGGCGATCCATCTGGTGGTCAGTCCCGACACGTTCGACCACGCGGCGATGGGTGCGGTGCTGGCGCGCGAATTGCCCGGGTTCATGGTGCCGCGCGCGATCCATGCCCGCGCGACAATGCCGCTCAATGCCAATGGCAAGCTCGACCGCGCGCGCCTTTACCATGAATTATCGGATTTGCCCGATAAGCCCGGGGCATGACCGGCGCCAGCAAACCGATGGGCCCGATACCGCCAGGCTTTGCCGCGATCGACGGCGAACTGGCGATCGGCGGGGTGCGCGCGCGCGACTGGGTGGCGCGCGCCGGTGGCGCACCGCTGTTCGTCTATGATGCGGCACTGATCGCGGCGCGCATCGCGGCTTGGCGCGCAGCGATGCCGCAAGCGCTCGCCCTGCATTATGCGGTCAAGGCCAATCCGTTTGCGCCGCTGCTGGCGTTCATGGCGCACGACGTCGACGGGTTCGATGTCGCATCGGGTGGCGAACTGGCGGCGGTGCAGGCGGCAGGCGTTGCGGGCGGGCGCATCGGCTTTGCCGGGCCGGGCAAGCGCGACGCCGATCTTGCTGCTGCTATCTGCGCGGGGGTCACGCTCAATCTCGAATCCGCGCACGAAGCCGATCGCGCGCTCGCAGCCGGCGATCGGCTGGGGATCGCGCCGCGCCTCGCCATCCGCATCAATCCCGATTTCGAACTCGCCGGCGCGGGCATGCGCATGGGCGGGGGCGCGCGGCCATTCGGGGTCGATGCCGAACTCGTGCCCGCGCTGGCGCGGCGGCTGGTCGCGAGCGGTGCGCAGTGGTGCGGGTTTCATGTCTATGCGGGCAGCCAGTCGCTCGATGGAGAAGCGATTGTGGCCAGCCAGGCGGCAACGCTCGCGCTGGTGGTGCAGCTGGCCGAGACGGCCGGGGTCACGGTGCCCGCGTGCAATCTCGGCGGCGGTTTCGGCATTCCCTATTTTCACGGCCAGCGCGCGCTCGATCTGGCGCAAGTCGGGGACAGGCTTGGTGATCTGCTCGATCGGCGCGCGCCGGCGCTGGCGCAAACGCGCTTCGTGCTCGAACTCGGGCGCTGGCTGGTCGGCGAAGCCGGCGTCTATCTGGCCGAAGTGATCGAGCGCAAACAAAGCCGGGGCCAGACGTTTCTGGTGGTCGATGGCGGCCTGCACCACCAGCTCGCCGCCAGCGGCAATTTCGGCGCAGTGATCCGGCGCAATTATCCTTGCGCGATCGCGACGCGGTTCGATGCGCCTGCCGACGATGTCGCGCACGTGGTCGGCTGCCTGTGCACGCCGCTCGACCGGTTGGGTGACGCGCTGGCGCTGCCGCATGCACAGCCGGGTGATCTGGTCGCGCTGTTCTGCGCCGGGGCTTATGGCGCCAGTGCCAGCCCGGCGGCGTTCCTGGGGCACGGGCCCGCGCGCGAGATGCTGGTAAGCTCGGGTTCAGCGATTGTTGCGTAACGGACGTCGCCAAACGGGACATTTTGGGCGGCGCGTCAAAGCACTAACGGTATCTTCACCCTTTTTGGTCATAGCATTGCCTGAAATTGCGCCCTGCCTGTCCCTTTGGGAGACATGCGGGACACCCGGCCTGCTCGTTACGGCATGCGGGTGCGACGAGGCTTGATAAAGGACGGTTCATGCACGACGAAGCCCAGCCTGCCTTTTGCGACCGCTCGGTCAATCGGCGTTCGGCATTCGCTGTGCTCGGGGTGGCGGCGCTTGCACTCGCGGGCTGTGCCAACGGCGGCGGCGCGCAATTGCCCCCGGCGTCGTTCGTGTCGCTGCAAGAAGGCCCGGGCGAGGATTACATCATCGGTCCGCTCGACCAGCTGACCATTTTCGTGTGGCGCAACCCCGAACTTGGCGCGCAAGTCCAGGTGCGGCCCGACGGGCGGATCACCACGCCGCTGATCACCGACATGCCGGCGGTAGGCAAGACCCCGTCGATGCTGGCCGAAGACATCAAGCTGCAGCTTTCGCAATATATCCAGGAACCGATCGTTTCGGTGATCGTCAACAAGTTTTCCGGCACTTACAGCCAGCAGGTGCGCGTGGTCGGGGCAACCGAAAAGCCTGCCTCGCTGTCGTATCGCGCCAACATGACACTGCTCGATGCGATGATCGCGGTGGGCGGGCTGTCCGAATATGCGGCGGGCAACCGCGCGCGGCTGGTGCGGTTCGACAAGCAGACCGGCAAGCAGAAGGACGATGCGCTGCGCATCCACGCTCTGCGGCGGCGGGGCGATACCCAGGCCAATGT
>CAITOD010000302.1 GCA_903893935.1 uncultured Sphingomonadales bacterium | reverse complement strand
GTTTTATCGAGGCCGCTGGTGGCACACTGGAGCTGCGCGTGGAATTGCCTGGCACGGGTGCGTTCACGCTCACTGGCGTAGGTGAGATTGACTCCCAAAGCGCTGCCAACTGAGCAGCAACGCACCGCAGATTAACGGGATCAAAGGGCAATAGCCCTTTGCCGCCGGAGGCCCCTTCACCTGCCCGGCCATTTCGCTTAAGCGCGGAGCATCATGACCATTGCGCAGCTTGCCCACTTTGCCGACCCCGTGCTGACTCCGCGTCTGGTGGTCAAGGTGGGCTCCGCGCTGCTGGTTGGTGCCGATGGCGAGCCAAGGCGCGATTGGCTGGCGGCGCTGGTGGGCGAACTGGCAGCCGCGCGCGGGCGCGGGCAGGATGTGATTGTGGTGTCGTCGGGCGCGATTGCGCTGGGCGCGCGGCGGCTGGGGCTGGCCAAAGGCGGGCGCGGGTCGCTGGCCGATGCGCAAGCCGCCGCCGCAGTGGGGCAGATTGCGCTGGCCGGGCTGTGGGCGGACTTGTTTGCCGGGTACGGGGCGACGGCAGCGCAATTGCTGCTGACGCTCGATGATCTGGAAGAGCGGCGGCGCTGGCTGAATGTCACCGCGACGCTGGGTACGCTGCTAGCGCGCGGGGCGGTGCCGGTGATCAACGAGAACGACACGGTGGCGACCGAGGAAATCCGCTTTGGCGACAATGACCGGTTGGCGGCGCGGGTGGGGCAGGCGGCCGAGGCCAGCGCGGTGCTGCTGTTGTCGGATATCGACGGGCTGTACGATCGCGATCCGCGCGAGGCGGGCGCGCGGCGCATTCCGGTGGTGCGGCGGGTAACGCCCGAAATTCGCGCGATGGCGACCGGCGGGTCGTCGTCGGGGCTCGGGTCGGGCGGGATGACGTCGAAATTGCAGGCGGCAGAGATCGCGGCGATGGCGGGCATGGCGCTGGCGATCATCGACGGGCGGCCCGAGGCGCCGATCGGCAGCGCGCTTGAGGCGGGTGCGGGCACGCTGTTTCTGGCGCGGCCGCGCAAGGCGGCGCGCAAGGCGTGGCTGGGCGGCAAGCTGCGCCTGCGCGGCAGCCTGCATGTCGATGCCGGCGCGGCGCGGGCTTTGGGGCAGGGGGCAAGCCTGCTGGCGGCAGGCGTGGTGCGGGTCGAAGGCGCGTTTGTGCGCGGCGACGCGATTGCGGTGGTGGGGCCTGCGGGCGATGTGCTGGCGCGCGGGCTGTCGGAATACGATGCCGGCGAATGCGCGGCACTGGCCGGGCGGCACAGCCGCGACCATGCCGATATTCTGGGCTATGCGCCGCGTTCGGCGCTGATCCACCGTGACCAGCTGGTTCTGGTCTGATCGTGGTCATGCGGCAGTCGCCTTTGCTGGCGGTGACCGGCGCGACCGGGTTTGTCGGGCAGGCGCTGCTCGATGCGGCGGCCGCAGCGGGGATCGATGTGCGCGCGTTGACGCGCGGGCGGCAGGCGGCGCGCGCCGGGGTCGAATGGGTGCAGGGCACGCTCCAGGATGAACGCGCGTTGCGCACGCTGGTGGCACGTTCGAGCGCGGTCATTCACATTGCCGGCGTGGTCAACAGCCCCGATCCGGCGGGGTTCGAAGCGGGCAATGTCTATGGCACGCTCAATGTGGTCAATGCGGCGCTGGCGGGCGGGGTCAACCGGTTCGTCCATGTCTCGTCGCTGACCGCGCGCGAGCCGCAGCTTTCGGCCTATGGCGCGTCGAAGCGGCGCGGCGAGCGGATTGTCGCGGCATCGAGCCTCGATTGGACGATCGTGCGCCCGCCCGGGGTCTATGGCCCGCGCGATACCGAAATGTTCGAGCTGTTCCGGCTGGCGCGGCTGGGGGTGGTGCCTTTGCCGCCGCAAGGGCGCGCTTCGCTGATCCATGTCGGCGATCTGGCAGCGCTGCTGCTCGCGCTGATCCCGGGCGGCGAGGACGTAACGGGCATGATTTTCGAGCCCGACGATGGCGAGCCGGGCGGATGGAGCCATGTGCAGATGGCGCGCGCAATCGGCCGCGCGGTCGGGCGGCGGCCGATCGCGCTGTCGCTGCCGCGCCGCGTGCTCGAATGGGTGGCGCAAGCCGACCGGGCAGTGCGCAAGGATCGCGCCAAGCTGACGCTCGATCGGGTCAATTATATGTGCCACCCCGACTGGACGGTCAGTCCGGGCAAGCAGCCGCCGCCAGGTTTGTGGCAGCCGCAGATCGAGACCGGCAGCGGGCTGCACGCGACCGCCGCGTGGTATCGCGACATGGGCTGGCTCAAATAGGCTTCAGGGCGGCGGCGGTGCGACCGGCGGAGCATCGTCGGGCACCGCGGGTACCGTTTGCCAACCGATCGGGCAGGCTGGCACATAGGGGTAATACCCCTGCGGATTGGCGCAATAATACCAGTAGGGGGCGGGCGGCGGCGTATCGGGGGTTTCCTGCACGCTGAGCAGCGGCGCGATGTAAGTCGGGTAAGGATAGACCGGTTCGTTGTAGAAATACCAGTCATCGTCGAGGAACCACCACCAACCGAACACGCCGTTGTGCATGACATGGCGCCATTCGCCGGTCGCCCAATGCGCGCGTTCTTCGGGGCGCAAGGCGCTGAACGCGCGGCCGTGGAATTCAGGACCGCGCGCCACGCCGCCCGCGCGTTGGTCGCCACGCCATTGCGGCGCTGCGGCACCGCGCTCGGGAGCCGGTCCGGTGCCTTGGGGGCCTGCGCGTTCGGGCGCACCGCGCGGCATGCCGCCGCCGGGTGCTGCGTGCGGTGCACCGCCCGCAGGGCGCGATCCGCCGCGATTGCCTTCGTGCATCTGCGCGAGTGCCGGGCTGGCCGCGAGCATTGCGGCTGTGCCAAGCAGAGCGATCAGGCGTCTGGTCATCGTCATCTCCCGGTCCGGTGGGGCTACCGCATTATGCCGCCGCGATGATACACGCATTGGCCGGGATCAAACCAGCAGACAATTTTTTCGGAGTCGCGGGCTGTCAGAACGCCGGCTGGTAGTCGGGCGGCAGATCGCCATCGCTGCCGGGCTGGCCCGTGCCGTGAATGCCGCATTCGGTCTTGTCCCAGCCTTTCCAGCGGCCC
>CAITOD010000301.1 GCA_903893935.1 uncultured Sphingomonadales bacterium | reverse complement strand
GCCTGCATGCCGATGGCAAACACCGAATAGACCCCGACCACCGGCGACAGATAGGTAAAGCCGAGCGCGAAATTTTCCCACAGCGACATCGAGCGTTCGAACTGCGCCGAATAGCCGAGTGCTTTCAGATCATCGTCATCGGTATTGGTCAATTGCGTCATGCCCCGATCTGCCCTGTCACCTGGTCGCCCTTCAGCCCACCGCAGTACGCTTTTTCTTCTCCGGGTCGTCGAACGGCAGCGGCTGCGCGGTTGCGGCCACTGTGCCTTGCGCACCGGTCAGCGTGAGCGGCGTGCCCGCCACCGCCACATCGGTGTCGAGCCGCGCAATGCCGAGCGAACGCCCGGTCAGCTTCGAAACCATGCCGATCGTCACCACGCCCACGTCGCGGCCATCGACCGAGAGCTTGTCACCCATTTCGGGGGCTTTGTCCGAAGCCAGTTCGACCCCAAAGATGCGGAAGCGTTCCTTGCCTTTCAGCCGGTAATGCGCATCGGCGCCGCGAAAGCCGGTCTTGCCCGGGCTGACAGTGAAATCGAGCCCCAGTTCCCACAGACTGTCGCCGGTCGAGCCATCGGCGAACGGGAAATATTCCGACATGTCATAGGGATAGAACAGCAGGTAGCTTTCCACCCGCAAGAGATCGAGCGCGGTGAAACAGGCCGGGCCGATGCCCATGGCTTTGCCTTTGTCGAGGATCGTGTCCCAGATCATCGGCGCGTCGGCCGAACGGCAGAAGATTTCATAGCCGCGCTCGCCGGTATAGCCGGTGCGCGAAATCAGCACCGGCGCGCCGAACAGCCGCGCGCCCATATGGCAGAAATACTTGAGATCGCGGATGCCCGGCACGTGGTCGGCGAGGAAATCGACCGCCAGCGGCCCTTGCAGCGACAGGTCGTGCAGATCGTCGTCGAACAGCAGCGCGACATTGCGCCCGGTGCTCGCCGAAACCAGGCTTTCGTGCCCGGCGCCGGTGCCGTGGACCACCATCCAGCTGTCAGGGCCCATGCGATAGAGAATGCAATCGTCGATGAAGTGCCCGTCGTCGTTGAGCATCGTCGCATAGACCGAGCGCCCGGGGGTGACTTTGCCGACATTGCGGGTGGTGATCTGATCGAGCACGCCATTGGCGTGCGGGCCGACCAGATGCACTTTCTTGAGCCCGGACACGTCCATCAGCCCGGCGCGCGTGCGGATCATCGTGTGATCGTCCTGCACATCGTGGGCATAGCTCCACGCGGTGCCCATGCCATTCCAGTCTTCAAGCGCGGAACCGAGCGCACGGTGACGGCTGGCCAGGGCGGAAAAACGCCAGGAATCGGGCATGGATTACCTCTCTTGCAGGGGGTCGGCAGGTGTGGCGACAACACGCTTCATGTCAGGCACCCTGCCCGAACAAACCAAATACCCGTTCGTCCTGAGCCTGTCGAAGGACGCGCGCATCCTTCGACAGGCTCAGGACGAACGGGGTGGGTGGAGTGGGGCCTGACGTGTCGCTCATCGGGTTGGCTCGGCGGCTGCTGAGACGGAATCCGCCTTGGCCTTGGGAGTTATCAAGGGGGGCTTTGGCTGTCGAGGAGGTAATTGCCTCATTGACAAATTTATTTCCTCTTGAGAAAGTTTTTGCGTCGTTTCGCTCGAAGGTGCAGCGTATGGCGCGCCTTCGGTTTTCCTAGCACAGAGCCTTGCATCGCATGACCACCGGATCGTTCACCAGCCGCCCGCGCTATTCCCCGCTCACGCGCTTTCCCAGCGCGCGGGCGCATTTGCTGGTGGCCGACCATGCCGGGATCGCGCCGCATGCCTTTGCCGAAACTTGCTCGGCGGCGGATTTTCCCGAACGCTGGGAAGTTGTCGCCCATGCCCGGGTGCTGCCGCAGCCGCTGGGTGGCCCCGGTGTCCACCAGTTCCGCTCTGCCAGCCATCTGCTGACACTGCTTGGACATCGGCTGAATGCGGAAACGATGGGCTTGCGGCTCTATGCGGTCGGCAGCGAACCGTTTGTGTGGGATGTCGCCCGCGTCGGTCGCGAAGCGGGCATGGGGCGCGAAGAGATGCAGCTGTTCGCGGTTGGCCAGCCGGTGCGCCGCGTGGTCTGCGTGCATTGCCGCACGATCAATCCCGAAGTGACAACCACGCTGGTCACATGCGCCGGCTGCGGCGTCACGCTGTCGGTGCGCGACCATTTCTCGCGCATGCACAACACCTGGATGGGCGTGCAGTGCGATGCCGAAGCGCCCGGCGAGCTGCCCGAAGTCGAGGACCTTTGCGCATGATGGACGATCGCACGCTTTCGTTGCGCGTCGCCGCTGCGCCGCTGGTCGCAACCGGCCTGCGCCGACTGCACCTGGTGGCCGCTGACGGGTCGCGGCTGCCCCCGGCCGCGCCCGGCGCGCATATCACGCTCACTCTGCCGTCGCCCGCAGGCGCGCGGCCGTTGCGCAATTCGTACACGCTGGTCGAAGCCGATCCCGAACGCGGCTATCAGCTGATCGTGCGCCGCACCGACCGCTCGCGCGGCGGGTCGCACCATATCCACGATCGGCTCCAGCCCGGCGACACGATCGAGGCGACCGTGCCGCACAATCTGTTCGCGCTGCACAGCCAGGCGCGCAAGCACTTGCTGATCGCGGGCGGGATCGGGATCACGCCGATGCTGGCGTTTGTCGCGCACTTGCGCGAAGCGCGCGCCGCGTTCGAACTGCACCAGATCGCCAGTGCCGACGAAGCCGGGGTGTTTGCCGCACTGCTCGCGCCGCACCCGGGTGAGCGCATCCAGGTCCATGCCGGGCGCGATGCCTGCGACATTGCCGCGCTGCTTGCCGCGCAACCGCTGGGCACGCATGTCTATACGTGCGGCCCCGGCGCGATGATGGACCGGATTGCTGCCGTCGCCGCCGAACTCGGCTGGCCTGCAAGCCATGTCCACCGCGAGGATTTCGGCGCCGCCGGCGGCGAGCCGTTCACCGCGCGGCTCGCCCGCAGCGGGATCGATGTGGCGGTCGCCGGCGACCAGACTTTGCTCGAAGCGATCGAGGCGGCAGGGATCGACACGCCGTCGCTGTGCCGCGGCGGGGCCTGCGGGGTGTGCATCCTGCCGCTCAGCGAAGGCGATCCCGAACACCGCGACCATTTTCTGAGCGAGGCCGAGCGCGCCTCGGGCTGCCACATCATGCCCTGTGTGTCGCGCAGCCGCAGCGCCACACTCGTGCTGGACATCTGAGGACTTTCGACAATGGCCACCGCGTTCAAGCCCGACGAGACCTTTCGCGGCGATTTCCGCTATTCGAACAGCGCGGCGGCGGTCTTGCGCTTTCCCTTCCCGTTCGTCGAAGACCGCTACATGTACGGCATCAATCTCGAGCCGCACACGCGCCCCGGATCGTCGGGCGCGTTCGCGGTGGCGTTCGATGTCGATGAACACTATGTCGCCGAATGCGCCGAACGCGCCTTGTCGCTGGCGCAGGACCCGGGGCGCTGCCTGGTGCTGCCGCACATGCACGAGGCCGAGTGGGATACGCTCGAACTGATCATGGAAAGCCTCGCGGCCGACTATCCCGAACACTTCACGCTCGAACGCGAGGGGCTCGACTGGACCTGGACCAACCGGCCGCTCGGGCTGCACCAGACATTCCGCTTCGGCGATGCCGGCACGCTGCCATATCCGCCGTTCGAATACATCACCCGCCAGGCGCAAGGCGATTTCACGCTGCAGGACCAGCGCGACGGCACGCTCTATATCGACGGCGGGATCACCACCACGCAGGCCGACTGGAGCCTAGCGTTCGATGTGGGCATGACCTTTCACGAATGGCACGGCCCGGTGCCGCTGGCGCATCAGGCGGGCGTGTTCGACCGCGCGCTGCAATACCTGATGCGCGTGCGCTATGGCCATCCCGCGCGGCGGCTCAACTGGACTTTGACCGTCAACCCCAGGCTCGACACGTCGCCCGAAAACTACCCGATCTGGGGCCCCGACCGGGCAAGCCTGACGCCTGAAAACATCGCCGACCGGCTGTTTCTGCGCGTTGAATTGCAGACGTTCTACCGCCTGCCGCGATCGAACGCGCTGCTGTTCGGCATCCGCGCCTATCTCGCAAATCTCGCCGATCTGACCCGCGTGCCCAAATGGGGGCGCCGCCTGCACCGGGTGATGCGCGACCTCCATCCCGAAGTGGTGGGCTACAAGGGCATCACGCGGTACCACGATGTGCTCGTGAACCATCTGGCGCAATTCGATGACGGCGCACCGACCTCCCCCGGCATAGCGCCGGATGTGGACGCGCTGCGCGAAATGTAACTGCTCCCCTCCCCTTCAGGGGAGGGGCCGGGGGTGGGGGCTCTCCGGACAGCTCGCCGCTTGGGGATAGCCCCCACCCCAACCCCTCCCCTGAAGGGGAGGGGCTTTGACTTGGCCCATCGGGAGGACTTGATGGCACATCGCAACTCTGCCGCGCAGACCGACGATAGCGTTTCCGCCGACCCGTTTCCCACCGGATCGGGCGCGCCACGCAACGATCCGCGCGCGCTGGAAAAAGCGCTGGGGTTGCGCGTGCGGCAATTGCGGCGGCAGCAGGATTTGTCGGTGGCCGATCTCAGCGCCGCGGCGGGGCTTTCCACCGGCATGCTGTCGAAGATCGAAAACGGGCAGATCTCGCCCTCGCTGACGTCGGTGCACTCGCTTGCGCAAGCCCTCAATGTGCCGATCACCGCGTTGTTTGCGCTGGTCGAAGACCGGCAGGATTGCTCGTTCGTCGCCGCCGGCCAGGGCGTCAAGATCGAACGGCGCGGCACCAAAGCCGGGCATATCTACCAGTTGCTCGGCCATTTGCTGAGCGGCGACCAGGTGATCGAGCCCTATCTGATCACACTGTCGGCCGACGCTTTGTCGTATACCAGCTTTTCGCACAGCGGGACCGAACTGATCTACATGCTCGAAGGCGAACTCAGCTATCGCCACGGCGATCGGACATACGATCTCAAGCCCGGCGACACGCTGCTGTTCGACAGCCAGGCGCAGCACGGGCCCGAAACGATGGGCCCGGGCGTGATCCGCTATCTGTCGATCATTGTCTATCCACGCGCGGGCAACAGCGAGAGCTGAGCGACCGAATAATTCTTTGTACGAAATTATTTTTCCCCGCAGTTGACCCACCAAGGCCTGCCGGTTATCGTTTTTGGTGATGGTGCGCAGGAGAAATGCGCGTAATTTCGTGTGCGACGGGAGAAAGTCATGGCCAAACGGATTGCGGTGATCGGTGCCGGGGCAAGCGGGCTTGCCGTGTTGCGCGCCTTTCAAAGCGCGAAGGCCAAAGGCATCGAGGTTCCCGAAGTCACCTGCTTTGAAAAGCAGGAAGACTGGGGCGGGCTGTGGAAATACACCTGGCGCACCGGGCTGGACCAGTATGGCGAGCCGGTGCACGGCTCGATGTACCGCTACTTGTGGTCGAACGGCCCCAAGGAATGCCTCGAATTTGCCGATTATTCGTTTGAAGACCAT
>CAITOD010000300.1 GCA_903893935.1 uncultured Sphingomonadales bacterium | reverse complement strand
TTGCGAGGCAGGCGCGCCCTATAGGCAGCGGTTTTCGGCGTGGCAAGCGGGGAAAGCGGGATTGGCTGGAAAAAGCGCGCCGGGCCGGGCGGGTTCCACAGGAAAGCGTGGCTTTGCGCTTGGGTTGGCGGGTGCTGGCGGGCTAGGGATCGGGCATGACCGCGACCCACTATGAACAGCCGTACCTCGACCTGATGCGCCGGATCTGGATGCAGGGGGATTTGCGTGTCGATCGCACCGGGGTGGGGACACGTTCGGTGTTCGGCACCAGCTTGCGGTTTGATCTGAGTGACGGGAAAATGCCGTTGCTGACCACCAAGCGGGTCTTCTGGAAAACCGCCACGCGCGAATTTCTGTGGTTTTTGACCGGTGACACCAACATCCGGGCGTTGTGTGCGCAAGGCGTGGAAATCTGGACGGACTGGCCGCTGGCGCGATACCGCCAGGAAACCGGCAAGGCGATCGATCGGGCCGCTTTTTCGCGGGCCATTGTCCAAGATGCCGCATTTGCCGCACGCTGGGGGGACCTGGGGCCGGTCTATGGCAAACAATGGGTCGATTGGCCGGTCTATGAACCGGCGGGCGAGGGGCTGTTCCGCCAGCGTTCGCAGGGGGTGAATCAGGTCGCCGATCTGGTGCAGGGCCTGCGCACCAATCCGGGCAGCCGGCGGCATATCGTCGAAGGCTGGAACGTGGCGGAACTGGACAGGATGGCGCTGCCGCCGTGCCACAAGACCTATCAGTTCCATGTCGCCGACGGGCGCCTGTCGGGCGTGCTCTATCAGCGCAGTTGCGATGTTGCGTTGGGGCTGCCCTTCAATCTGTGGGGTGCGGCTTTGTTTATCCGCCTGCTGGCGCAGCAATGCGATCTGGAGCCGGGCGAACTGGTGTGGATGGGGGGCGACACGCACCTTTATCTGAACCACGGCGAACTGGTCGAGGCGCAATTGCAACGGCACCCGGCGGGATCACCCCGGCTGACGATCGCACGCCGGCCCGACAGCATTTTCGAGTATGCCATCGACGATTTTATCGTGCATGACTACCATCCGCAAGGCCACCTGGCCGCACCCGTCGCGGTGTGAACCAGTCGATTGACCGTTGCGCAATGTTGTAATATAATTACGCGGAATTAAAATAAACCGTCGTTCGCCGAGTCCCGGCCAAGGCGGTTGCAAAAGGCGGGTCCGGATGAGCGCTTCGATCCCTGGTGGCAATCGACCAAAGCTGTCGTTGCATGTGCCGGAACCGCGCTATCGGCCCGGCGATCCCGTTGATTTTGGCCATCTGGCGATACCCGCGGCCGGCGCGCAGCCCCGTCCCGACGAAACCTGCGATGCCGGGCAGACGCATCCGCTGTGCCTTGATCTGATCCGGGTGCTGGGTGACGACGATCTGGCGCACGGGGCCTGGAATCCCGGCCTCGATGCTGCCACGCTGATCCGCATGCTGCGGCTGATGGCGCTGACCCGGGCATTCGATGCGCGCATGGTTCGCGCCCAGCGACAGGGCAAGACCAGCTTTTACATGAAATCGACCGGAGAAGAGGCGACTGCGGTGGCAACCGCGCTGGCGCTCGATGCCGAGGACATGGTCTTTCCCAGCTATCGCCAGCAGGGGGTGTTCATCGCGCGCGGCTATCCGCTGACCGAAATGGTCAACCAGATTTTTTCCAACCGCGCCGACAAGCTGAAAGGCCGGCAGTTGCCGATCATGTATTCGGCACGGGCGCAGTCGCTGTTTTCGATTTCGGGCAACCTGGCCACGCAATTGCCGCAGGCTGTTGGCTGGGCGATGGCCAGCGCAATCCGCCACGACAGCCGCATCGCCAGCACGTTCGTCGGCGAAGGATCGAGCGCAGAGGGCGACTTTCATTCGGCGATGACGTTCGCGGCGGTCTACAACGCGCCGGTGGTGTTCAATCTGGTCAACAACCAGTGGGCGATTTCCAGCTTTTCGGGGTTTGCCGGGTCCGAACGCACCACTTTTGCCGCACGCGCGATCGGCTATGGCATTGCCGGGCTGCGCATCGATGGCAACGATCCGCTGGCGGTCTATGCTGCGGTGCGCTGGGCGGCCGATCGCGCGCGCAGCAACGCCGGGCCGACGCTGATCGAACATTTCACCTATCGCGCCGAGGGCCATTCGACTTCGGACGATCCGGGCCAGTATCGCTCGGCCGCCGAGGGCAGCGAGTGGCCGCTGGGCGATCCGATCGACCGGCTGATGCGCCATCTGGTGGCACTCGGGGTGTGGGATGCCGAGCGGCAGGCGGCGATGGATGCCGAACTCGATGCCGAAGTGCGCACCGCCATGCGCGAGGCCGAAGCCAATGGCGTGCTCGGCCACGGCCTGCACCACCCGTTCCGCACGATGTTCGAAGACGTGTTCGAAACGCTGCCCTGGCACCTCGCCGAACAGAACGAGCAGGCGCTGCACGAACGCCATGTGAAATTTCCCGACTGGAGCGATGACGCTGATCTTGGGGCCGATCCGGGAGAAGCGCGATGAGCGAGGCCAGCGCCGTGCCGGGCAAAAGCATGACGATGATCGAGGCGATCAACGACGCGCTCGATGTGATGATGGCGCGCGATCCCGATGTGGTCGTGCTGGGTGAAGATGTCGGCTATTTCGGCGGGGTGTTTCGCGCCACCGCCGGCTTGCAGGCCAAATACGGCAAGACGCGGGTGTTCGACACGCCGATTTCCGAATGCGGCATTATCGGCGTGGCGGTGGGGATGGGCGCCTATGGCTTGCGCCCGGTGCCCGAAATCCAGTTTGCCGACTATATCTATCCCGGGCTCGACCAATTGGTGTCCGAAGCGGCGCGGCTGCGCTATCGTTCGGCGGGCGAATTCATCGCGCCGATGACCGTCCGCACGCCGTTCGGCGGGGGCATTTTCGGCGGGCAAACGCATAGCCAAAGCCCCGAGGCGCTGTTCACTCATGTCGCCGGGCTGAAAACGGTGGTGCCGAGCACGCCGCACGATGCCAAAGGCTTGCTGATCGCGGCAATCGAAGACAACGACCCGGTGATCTTTTTCGAACCCAAGCGGCTCTACAATGGCCCTTTCAACGGCCATTACAGCGAGCCGGCGATCCCCTGGGCGCGCCATCCCGACAGCTTTGTGCCCGAAGGCCATTACCGCATTCCGCTTGGCGAAGCGCGCATCGTGCGCGAAGGCGAGGCGGTGACGGTGCTGGCTTACGGCACGATGGTCCATGTCGCGCGCGAAGTGGCCGAACGCCAGGGAATCGACGCCGAAGTGATCGATCTGCGCACGCTGGTGCCGCTCGATATCGTGACGATCGAGGCATCGGTCAACAAGACCGGGCGCTGCATGGTGCTGCACGAAGCGACGCGCACCGGCGGGTTTGGCGCCGAACTGGCCGCGCTGGTGCAGGAGCGCTGCTTCTATGCGCTCGAGGCACCGGTCGAACGCGTGACCGGGTTCGACACGCCTTATCCGCACAGCCTCGAATGGGCCTATTTCCCTGGGCCGGTGCGGATTGGCGAGGCGTTTGCCCGATTGATTGCCGCATGAGCCCCTTTCTTGCACGGATGATCAAGCCATGAGCCGCTTTACCTTTCGTCTTCCCGATATCGGCGAAGGCATTGCCGAAGCCGAAATCGTCGCCTGGCATGTTGCGGTGGGCGACACGGTGGCCGAAGACGGGCGGCTTGCCGACGTGATGACCGACAAGGCGACGGTCGAAATGGAAAGCCCGGTCGCGGGCCGCGTGGTCGAAGTCGCGGGCGAAGTCGGCGATCGCGTGGCGATCGGATCGCCGCTGGTGGTCATCGAGACGACCGGCGATGTGCCCGCGCCGGCGCCGGTCGCCGCAGCGCCGGTTGTCGAACCGGTTGCAGAACCGCCGCCTGCGCCAGAACCGATCAAGCCAGAGCCGGTCGCCGCAATCGAACCCGCCGCGCGCGTGCTGGCAAGCCCCGCGGTGCGCGCACGTGCGCGCGACCTCGGTATCGATCTGGCGCGGGTGCGACCCGGCGCCGAAGGCCGCGTGCGGCACGCCGATCTCGACCAGTTCATCGCTTATAACGCCGGCGGCGGGTATACGCCGGCGGGCGAAACGCGCGCCGATGAAGCGATCCGCGTGATCGGTCTGCGCCGCCGCATTGCCGAAAACATGGCCGCCGCCAAGCGGCACATCCCGCATTTTACCTATGTCGAGGAAATCGACGTGACCGAGCTCGAACGCGTGCGCGCCGAGCTCAATGATGCGCATGCCGGGCGCGGCAAACTGACGATGCTGCCGTTTCTGATCACCGCGATCTGCCGCGCGATCCCGCAATTCCCGATGATCAACGCGCGCTATGACGACGAAGCCGGTGTGGTGACCCGCCATGGCGCGGTGCATCTGGGGCTCGCCACGCAGACCCCGGGCGGGCTGATGGTGCCGGTGATCCGCGACGCGCAGCAGCGCAACTTGTGGCAATTGGCGAGCGAAATCGCGCGGCTCGCCGAAGCGGCGCGCAACGGCACGATCGGCGTGGGCGAATTGTCGGGTTCGACGCTGACCGTGACCAGTCTCGGCCCGCTCGGCGGGGTTGCCACCACGCCGGTGATCAACCGGCCCGAAGTCGCCATTATCGGTCCCAACCGGATTGTCGAACGCCCGATGTTCGTGTCCGACGGCATGGGGGGCGAACGCGTGGCCAAACGCAAGCTGATGAACCTGTCGATCAGCTGCGACCACCGCGTCGTCGATGGCTGGGACGCCGCAAGCTTTGTCCAGGCACTGCGCCGCCTGATCGAAACGCCGACGCTGCTGCTGGTGGCGTGACGCGGATCCCCGCCCGGGCGTCGACTGGGGGGCGGTCAGCGGATCAGTTGAACCGTGAGCCCGGGCAGATCGATTTTGCTCCAGGCGTGATCGGCCGTTATTGCGGGCAAGCCTTCGGCGATGGCGAGGGCCATGCAAGACCGGTCACCGATCCCGTTGCCATACTGTCGGGTTGCCGGGTAGAGGCCGGCTGCGGCAACCGCGTCTTGCTCGCCATGCGACCGGACGTCGAGATGAAGCGCTTCGAGCAGATCCAGCGCGGGTTCGATTGGAATCCCGCGCCGCAGCAGTTCCTTGATCACTTCCTGAAAGTTGACCGCCGAGATCAGTCCATCGCCAATGTGGTTGGCCACGGTGTCCGCCCCTGGCTCTTCGCGCAGCAACGCAAGAATGGCCGAAGCATCAAAAACCACCGACGCCATTGTCAGCCCTCGCGTTCGCGGGCTGCCTCGGCTCGCCGGTCGGCGAGGAAGTCATCAACCGATAGATCGTTGATTGCGTATTGGCGATAGAGAGTTTGCGCGTGTCCGATGCTCTGGCGGATTGAAGTCAGTTTGACCTGATCGCCTTCGACCGAAAAGACCACTGTTCCTCCTTCGGGCATGCCAAGCGCCTCGCGCACGCGCTTCGGCAGAACCAGTCGGCCATTGTGCGACACTTTTGCATCAAATGCCCTGCTCATTTTTGTGCCCATAAAACCAGCATGCCACTGATTGGAATGTGGCATATTCTGGAACCAATGGCAATGAAGCCTGTCAGGCGTGCGTTACAGTTTCAGCGGACAATGCCGCGATACGTGATCTGGCCATTGGCACCTGCCGCGCGCCAGCGCACATGGGTGATGTCTTCCACCTGCGCGCGGCGCCAGCCGGCTCCATCGTGCACGAACAGCGTATCGAGCTGGCCCCAGTTGCGCCCGCCATCGACCGAAACTTCTTCGCCGCCCAAGCCGCTGTGCGGTTGAAACGCGATGCTGCGCGGCACCGGGTTGGTCACGAAGAACCCGGCCGGATCGCCGCCGCTCCAGCTGACCACGAACACCAGCCGGTCGCCCGGATGCAGCGCGTCGGCACGTTCGAGCACGCGCGCGGTGCGGCCGCCGGGGGCAGGCTCGAAGCGCTCGACAAACACATCGCCGGCCAGTTGCACCCGCGCCGGGTGCACGCCCGGGACGGGCGCACGAAACGCCGCCGGATTGGTCGCCGCCAGCGCGGCAAGCGGCAAAACGCCAGCCGTACCGGCCATCATCCGCAAAGTGGTGCGCAACACGCGATATGTCCCCCGTCACGACCGGCTACGATCGTTTTTCCGGGTCTTTTCATGCCGCAAGATGGCAAATATCCGGTTAACGCCGACGGTGCGGAGCGCGCAGCTTCCGCATCGCTTCTCCGCCGCGACGCCGCGCCGAAAAAACTTTGTGCCGGTTTGTTGACAGTGCCATTTGTGTGCCATAGAGGCGCTGCTCCCAAGCGGGAACGCGGGTGTAGCTCAGTTGGTTAGAGTGCCGGCCTGTCACGCCGGAGGTCGC
>CAITOD010000299.1 GCA_903893935.1 uncultured Sphingomonadales bacterium | reverse complement strand
GTCTGATCGACCGGGTCCCAGTTGACCGCGGATTCGCGCCGATAGACCAGGCCCGCGGCATAGAGATCGAGGAACAGCGCCTGTTCCTGACCGTAATAATCGGGCTCGCACGTCGCCAGTTCGCGGCTCCAGTCGAGCGCAAAGCCCAGCCGCTTGAGCTGCGCTTTCATCGTGGCGATATTGGCGCGTGTCCAGCCGCCGGGGTGGACGCCCTTTTCCATCGCGGCGTTTTCGGCGGGCATGCCGAACGCATCCCACCCCATCGGGTGCAGCACTTCGTGCCCGGTCATCCGCTTGAAGCGCGCCAGCACGTCGCCCATCGTGTAATTGCGCACATGGCCGATATGGATGCGCCCCGAAGGATAGGGAAACATTTCCAGCACATAGCTGCGCGGCTTGGCCGACATATCGTCGGCGCGAAAGGTCTGCGCGGCATCCCATGCCGCTTGCCAGCGCAAATCGGCGCTGGCGGGATCAAAACGGTCGGTCGTCATGCCCACCCTCTAGGCGACCGGCATGGCAAGACGCAACCGCCGAGGCGCGCCTAATCGGGCACCGCCGCCAATTCGCGCCCCAAGTCCCCCATCAGCTTCGTCACCCCGGACTTGATCCGGGGTCCCGCTTTTGCCCACTGAAATCTAATGCGCATTGAGTGGGCGACCATAGGGGCTACCAATAAGGGGCTCCTGCAGGTGCCACCAGAACCATCGGCAGCCAATCACGTAAAATGCCGCATTTTTCTTACAGCCAATGCAGCGGCGAGCATAAATAAAAATGATCCAATCGAAAAAATTCCACCAAGACACATTACCGTAAATTGCTTGTTTTCTTCTTTCTTGAATCTTTTGACAAATTTTTCTGATCGCGAATTTGCGTGAAATCCATTAAAAATCATCAAGGCAACGGCGAAAGAAATAACGGGAAATTTGCTTATGTCGGTCTGTGTGCGCGCGTATACCCGGAGAAATTCAAAACTTCCGTAAATCATGAAAAATATCACAAGTGATATTCCAACGACTGCGGAATGCAATTTTGCTTCAATTTTTGGATTGCCATAATCAGAGCTTATATTGTATAAAAACATGTAGGTACAGTAATATGGATATCGGAATATCTGCATAAATTGGACCTGTTGCCGGGAATATCTATAGCTTTGTCAATTGCGATGGCGAGGCATTGCGAAAGTGCTAACCTGCGAGCTGGCGGAACGACACGGCTAGCAGGCAGCAGTCCCTGGGGGTGCTTCTACCGTCACGTTCAGCTTGCTTAGCAGGCGGCAGCGGCAAAAAGAAGCTGGGCCCCGGATCAAGTCCGGCATGACGCGCGCGGCGTAAACCTGTGTGCGTGCGCAACGGCCGCGCGGATCACGCGCGGGGCGACGGTGGGGGGCAGGTCAGTTCCCGAAGGCAGGCGCTGTTGCGCCGGAATCCTCAGCCGCGGATGGTCTTGCGGCGCAAGTCGCGGGCGCGGGTCAGGATCACGTCTTCGAGTTTCTGCACGGTGGCGGCTTCGACCGGGGCGTCGATCCAGATCGTGCCCTGCAGCACCTGGCGGCTGGCGGCGACACGCACGGCATCGGCGCGCAAGTCCTGATCGAGGATCGACACAGTCACTTTGACGCGCTCGCCGGGGTTCTTGGGGTTGGCATACCAGTCGGTGACAATCACCCCGCCGTTGCTGTCGGTCTGCAGCAGCGGCATGAACGACAGGGTGTCGAGCGTGGCGCGCCACAAATAGGAATTGACGCCGATCTGGGTGACTTTGCTCGGGGCCAATATGGCCAGATCGCCGACCTTCTTCTTCTGCGGGCGGTGGTGCGCGCAGGCGCCAAGCGAAATCACCAGCGCGCCGATGGCGAGTGCGCGGGTGGCGGTGGCTGCATAAAAGCCGATAGTCCTGGGGCTGGCGCTCAACGTCACTGTCAATCCTGTCCTTCGCTGGCCTGCCCTGTGCCGGTAAGGCCGCTGCCGCGAGGGCAGGGGCACCAGACGCCGTTGCAAGTCTTCGCGGCCTCTAACACCCTGTCGGCGCTGGCGGCAAGCGCAATGCGGCGAGCTATGCCGGCGGCGATTGATCGGGCGGCGTGTGGACTGGCTGCAACACTTGTTCAGGAACCGTCGCGGCTTGCGGCAAAGGCTGGCGCGGGGCTTGCCTTCGTTATAAGGCGTAGCAATAGAAATTCGAAGCGGCGTGGCAGGGCAAACTCCTGCCGGCCGATTGGGAAAGTTTTGCAAGTCATGCGTACCAACACTGGCCCTGGCAGAAAAAACGGCGGTTTCCGCCGGTTTCTGCGCGCGCCGGTGGTTTGTGCGGCATGCGTGCTCGCCTCTGCGGTGGTGGCGCCCAGCGTGGTGCAGGCGTTCGCCAGCGGCAGCGAATCATTGCCTGTCAGTCTGGCCGCGCGCGGCTCGGTCGGTTCGTTCACTCCGGCCTCGGTCGATTCGCGGCTGGTCAGCCAGCAGGCGATTCGCGCGCTGACCCATGGCCGGCTGTTCCGCTTTACCCCGGCCGGGATCGACAACCGCCCCGATCACGCGGTGACCGTGGCGGTTCGCGTAACCGACACCCGTGGTCGCCTGATTGCCAACCGCGCACCGCAGGCTGAACCCGGCGCCGGCTTTGCCGCGGTGCGGATCACGCCGGTGGCCTACAACCTCGGTCTGGCGCGCGGCTATCAGAGCTTTGCTTTGCCGGCGAGTGCGCCGATCCACACTTTGCCGCGCGACAACAACGAATTGCGCACGTTCTCGCTGACTTCGTCGAGCAACAGCGAGCCCGCGGTTTCGGCCTCGGCGCCGCGTCTTGCGCCCGATGTCGCCTTGAACGAAGATGCAACACCCGGTCGCGCCCCCCGCACGCTGGGCGCGCAAGGCGATTATCAGGTCAAGATGGGCGGCAGCTTGCGGCTGATCGGCAATCTGAATGTCACCGCGGGCCTTCGCTATTCATCGGATCGCGAGCGGCTGCGCGCGCTGACCGACCATCGTCAGGATTCGCAGGCGATCTACGTCGGAACCCAGTTCCGCTTCTGATCCGGGCATTGCGCCCGACCTGTTCATCCCGACACATGTCAATCTGGTTATAAATGGTTCGACGATCGTCGCGGTTGCAAGGCGCGCCGATGCGCCTAAGCCTTGTCGCAATGCCGTCGCGGTCGTAGCGTAG
>CAITOD010000298.1 GCA_903893935.1 uncultured Sphingomonadales bacterium | reverse complement strand
GATGCGGTTTGACCACGCTGTCCTGCAATTGCAGCATGTAGCGTTGCCCGGCGATCATGCCCGAAAGCGTCAGGGGCTGGACTTTGTAGAAAAACGCCGGTGCAAACGTCGCGAGATAGACCACCAGCGGCAAGACCCCGAGCCACAGCGCCGCTTCGATCAGCGACACCCCGCGCACCGGCCCCGCGCGCGTCGCAACCAGCCAGCGCAGCGCTGCGCCGGGCGCGGCCCGCCAGCCCGCCGGGCGCAGATCGAGCGCCACTGCGCGTTGCCAGGCAAACAGCAGCCCGGGCACCACCATCAGCGGCGCCCCGTTCCATTTGCCGCCCAGCGACAGCCCGAAAAACACGCCGGTCAGCACCAGATGCACGCGCCCGCCGCGCCGGTCGGCCCAGTGCGGGCGCGTGGCCAGCGCCCATTGCCACATCCCGAGCGCCAGCATCGCTGCCATTGCCATATCGAGCATGGCGATGCGCGACAGGATGAACCAGATGCAGTCGGTGGCCATCAGGAACGCAAACAGCAGCGACACGCTGCGCGACCCCGATGCCCACCAGATCGCGCGCGACGCGGCGAACAGCCCGACGCTGCCGAGCACCAGATCGGGAAAGCGCCAGCCAAACGCGTGATCGCCGAACAGCCGGATGCCCAGCGCGATCGCTTCCTTGCCCAGCAGCGGATGTTCGGGATTGAGCCGCCGGGTCAGGTCGATCAGCCGCCGCGCGGCCGGCACGTAATGGATTTCGTCGAACATCATTTTCGACGGAATGGCCAACCGGCACAGCCCGAGCAGAAAGAACGCCGCCACGATTGCGAGCGTGGGGATCAGCGGATCGCGGCGATCGAGAACGCTGCGGACAACCCGCAGCGGGGCAGAAAGGATGGCGGGACTGCGCATTGCTGGCGCCCGCATACGCCAGCCGCGGCGGCAAACGCAATCGGGAGCCGCGCAAAACCGGCTCGCACCGGCCCGCCATTTCGATTATGGCCCGGCCGCATGAAACGCACCACCGGCCAGAACCGCACAATCACCCGCCACTGGCGCCCCGCAACCCAGGCCATTCGCGGCGGCACCTGGCGGTCGGACATGGGCGAAACGAGCGAGGCGCTGTTCCTCACATCGGGCTATTCGTACGACGATGCCGCAACGGTTGCCGCGCGCTTTGCCGGCGAAGCCGAAGGCATGACGTATTCGCGGCTGCAGAACCCGACCGTGCAGATGCTCGAAGAACGCATCGCGCTGCTTGAAGGCGCCGAGGCCTGCCGCGCGCAGGCAAGCGGCATGGCCGCGATGACCACCGCGCTGCTGTGCCAGCTTTCGGCGGGCGATCACGTCGTCGCGGCCAAAGCCGCGTTCGGGTCGTGCCGCTGGCTGATCGACAACCTGCTGCCGCGCTTCGGCATTGCCGGCACCACGATCGATGCCAGCGACAACAGCGCATGGCAGGCGGCGATCCGCCCGAACACCAAGGTGTTTTTCTTCGAAAGCCCGGCCAATCCGACGATGGACGTGGTCGATCTCGAATTCATCTGCACGCTCGCGCGCGAGCACGGCATTGTGACCGTGGTCGACAATGCCTTTGCCACCAGCGCCTTGCAGAAGCCGATGCAATTCGGCGCCGATGTAGTGGCCTATTCGGCGACCAAGATGATGGACGGGCAGGGCCGCGTGCTGGCCGGCGCGGTCTGCGGCTCGACCGCGTTCATCGATGGTGTGCTGTTGCCGTTTCAGCGCAACACCGGGCCCAATATCGCGCCGTTCAACGCCTGGGTGGTGCTCAAGGGTCTGGAAACACTCGATCTGAGGATTTTTCGCCAGAGCGAAAACGCGCTCAAAGTGGCGACCTTCCTGGAGGCGCGGGTGCCGCGCGTGCTCTACCCGTTCCTCGCCAGCCACCCGCAGCACGCGCGCGCGGTCAAGCAGATGAAAGCGGGCGGGTCGATCCTGTCGCTCGAGCTTGATGGCGGCCGCGCCGAGGCGCATGCGCTGCTCGATGCGCTCGAACTGGTCGATATTTCGAACAACATCGGCGATTCGCGCTCGCTGATGTGCCATCCGGCTTCCTCGACGCACCACGGCGTGGGCGCCGAAACGCGCGCCGACATGGGCGTCGGCGAAAACCTGCTGCGGCTGAACGTCGGCCTTGAAGACCCCGAAGACGTGATCGCCGATCTGGATCAGGCACTCCGCAAAATCGGCCTGTAAAAAATCCTCCCCGGAACGGGGGAGGGGGACCGCGCTCAGCGCGGTGGAGGGGCGTGGCCCCAAGCGGCAGCGCTGGTGTCCGGAGGAAAGCCCCCTCCACCAGCTTCGCTGGTCCCCCTCCCCGGAACGGGGAGGATTTATTGGGCTTTGGCGGCCGCTTCCAGATCGGCGATGCGTGCTTTGAGCGCCTCGATTTCTTCGCGCGCGCTTGCGGCCAGGTCCTTGACCGCGTCGAATTCTTCGCGCGAGACAAAATCGAGCCCGCCAAAGGCTTCCTTGGCGCGTTCGCGCATGGTTTCGCCGGCTTCGCGCCCAAGCCCGGCGACCGTGCCGGCGGCGCTGTTGAGCAGCTTGACGAAATCGGCGATCAGCGGGTTTTCGCTTTGCATCGGACGGTGCCCTGTTGGTGGTCGGTTCACGCCTAAATGGGCGCGATCACCGGGCAGGGCAAGGGGTCAAAGCTGCACGCGTGTCACCACACCCGGTCCCTCGGCGCCATCGGCGTAAGGATTGAGCTGGAGGATCTGCAAGTTGATCATCGAGGCAAAGCACACCCACAGCATATAGGGAAACAGCAGCGCGCCCGCCATGCGCCGCACCCGCCAGGCCAGCACGATCGTAATCAGCAGCGCCACGATCAGCGCAACAATGATGCCGAGCGCGAGCGTGATGCGGTGCTCGACAAAAAACACCGGGCTCCACGCCAGATTGAGCGCAAGCTGCACCGCAAACGCCAGCACCACCGGCAAGCGCCCGCGCGCGCCGCGCGCCGCCGCGATCAGGGCCAGCGCCAGCCCCATCAGCACATAGAGCACGCTCCACACGATCGGGAACACGATCGGCGGCGGATAGAGCGCCGGCTTGTCGAGTGCAGCAAACCACGGATTGTCGGGCACACTGCCCGACAGCCGCGCCGACAGCAGCCCGAGCCCGAGACACAGCGGGACAGTAAACAGCGCCCAGCGGGCGATCGTGGCACGAAGCTGGGCGTTCGAGGCAAGCTGTTGCATGGTACCTGTCAGGTCGGTCGGCCACACCCGGCACGCATGACGCGCATCCGCAGTGCAACCCTCGCGATTCGGGCGCGATATTGGCGGGGTCGCGGCAGCAAAGCAATCGTGCGATCACCCCATTACCGATGCGCTGAAATCAGGAACTCGATATTGCCTTCGGGGCCGGTGATCGGGCTGGGCACGATCCCGTCGATCGCCCAGCCTTCACCGGCGAGCCACTGGCGCACATCGTCGCACACGCGCGCGTGCAGGGCCGGATCGCGCACCACCCCGCCTTTGCCCACTTCGCCGCGCCCGACTTCGAACTGCGGCTTGATCAGCGCCACCAGCCGGGTCGGCCGCGCAGCCAGCGCCAGCGGCACTTCGAGCACTTTGCGCAAGCCGATGAAGCTCGCGTCGCAGACCACCCAGCCGGGCGCCGCGACGCCCGGCCGCGTAATCAGCGCCAGGGTCAGCACGCGCGCGCTGGTCTGTTCGAGCACGGTCACGCGCGGATCGGAGCGCAGTTTCCAAGCGAGCTGGTTGGTGCCCGAATCCACCGCGAACACATGCACAGCGCCATGGTGCAACAGCACATCGGTAAAGCCCCCGGTGGAACTGCCAATATCCATTGCCACCGCTCCGGATGGATCGAGCGCAAAATATTCGAGCGCATGCGCCAGCTTGACCCCGCCGCGCGAGACCCACGGGTGATCGCGCCCGCGCACGCTGATCGGCGCATCGCTCGCGATCGCCTGCCCCGCTTTGGCGAGCCGCGTCTCGCCCAGATAGACCAGCCCGGCGAGGATCAGCGCCTGCGCCCGCGCGCGGCTTTCAGCGAGGCCGCGTTCGACGAGCAGCTGGTCGAGCCGCTGGCGAGCGGCGGGTTTGTCGGCCGGGCGGGGTTCGTGGCTTGAGCTCATCGGCGATGTCTCCCATAGACGGGCCATGACAATCAACCGCGCTCTGCCGCTGATGGTGTTTCTGATGCTGGCGGCAACGCCCGCGCTGTCGGCGTGCGGCGGCGCCGCGCCGCAGGCCGGTGAACGCCAGCCATCGCACCCGACGCTCGCGCCGCTGCCCCAGTTTCTGGCCCAGTCGTTGCCGCCGCGCGCATCGCCTGCAACGGCTGCGGCGCCCGCAACGCCGCAGGCTGCACCCGATTGGCGCGACATGCCGCTGCCGGCCGGAAACTGGGTGTGGAGCGCGCGGGCAACGGGCAGCGAAGCGCGGTTCGGCGTGGCCGGCCAGCCGCCGATCGCGCACCTGCAATGCGACCGTGCGAGCGGCGTTGTCCGGATCGTGCTGCCGGTCGATCGGGCACTGGCCATGGCCGCGCGCCCGGCGACAATCACCACATCGACCAGCAGCGGCACAGTGATTGCCGAACCGCTGACGATCGACGGATTGCCGGGCCAGGCGATTACGCTGCCGGTAAACAGCCGCCTGCTCGATGCGATGGCATTCAGCCGGGGGCGATTCCGGGTCGAAATGACCGGAATTGCGCCGGTTGTGCTGCCAAGCTGGTCGGAAGTCGGGCGCGTGGTGGAGGATTGCCGGGGGTAAAGTGGCCTGCTTGCGACGCAGTCCGTTACGCGAGCGGGAAGTTTGGATTCTGACAACAAATAAATTTTCTTCAAGTCTTGTTGTTCGCCTCGTGATGAATCATTTTCGAGTCGCGGCCGAGGCGGGTGTAACGCCCTGAACGGCCCGGTCGAACGGGTGATAACGCCGCCCGTCTGGCGAATTTGGCTCAACAGCGCGAAAGGAGGTGATCCGATGTCTCATGGTTCAGCACAGAGGTCGGAAATCCGCAACGCGAGGCATTATCGCTGATTTCGGGACAAGCGATAAAGGCTTTGTGGGCGGCACATCCTGCCGCTGACCATGCGAAGGGCCGTTTCCCGGGAGGAAGCGGCCCTTCACATTTATTACAAATCTGTTGTGTTGTGCGCAATAATAGTTCAAGAGCGCGCCATGTCAGGGGGGACTCGGCGCTTCCGGGCTCCTGACTTTCGCTTTGAACGCAACAAGGATGATCCTGCCATGGCGGCGTCCGCCCATATCCCGGAGTTTGCCCGCACCCCGCATCCCGCGCCCTGCCCCGCCGATGCGCGCGCGGCAATCCTCGCCAACCCCGGGTTTGGCACCACGTTTACCGATCATATGGTCGAAGTGGATTACGACGCAGACCGCGGCTGGCACAGCGCGCGCGTGGTGCCCTATGGCCCGATCGCGCTCGATCCGGCGGCGGCCGTGCTGCATTATGCGCAGGAAATTTTCGAAGGCATGAAGGCCTATCGCCTCGCCGACGGCGGGATTGCGCTGTTCCGGCCTTATGCCAATGCCGCGCGCTTCAACGCCTCGGCCCAGCGGCTGGCGATGCCCGAACTGCCGCAAGACCTGTTTGTCGAAGCGGTGCGCCAGCAAGTGGCTGCCGACAGCGCGTGGTTTCCGACCGTCGAAGGCGGATCGATCTATCTGCGCCCGTTCATGTTCGCGTCCGAAGCATTTCTGGGCGTGCGTCCGTCGCGCAGCTACAAATTTATGGTGATCGCCAGCCCGGCGGGCAACTATTTCAAATCGGGCGCGCCTGCGGTGTCGATCTGGGTCAGCCAGTACACCCGCGCCGCGCCCGGCGGCACGGGTGAGGCCAAGTGCGGCGGCAACTATGCCGCAAGCCTGGTGCCCACCGCCGAAGCGTTTGCGCGCGGGCACGATCAGGTGCTGTTTCTCGATGCCGCCGAACACCGCTGGGTCGAGGAACTCGGGGGGATGAACCTGTTTTTCGTGATGGCCGATGGCGCGATCGTCACTCCGCCGCTCGGCGGCACGATCCTGCCCGGGATCACCCGCGACAGCCTGATCGCACTCGCGCGCGACGAAGGCCTGACCGTGCGCGAGGACCGCTATGCGCTCGACCAGTGGCGCGCCGATGCGGCGAGCGGCGCGCTGATCGAAACCTTTGCCTGCGGCACCGCCGCGGTGGTCACCCCGGTCGGCAAAGTTGCCGATGCGAGCGGCGAATTCGTGATCGGCAGCGGCGGCCCCGGGCAATTGACCCAAAAGCTTCGCCAGCGGCTGGTATCGATCCAGCGCGGCGAAGCGGCAGACCCGCACGGCTGGGTCCACCGCGTGGCCTGACCCGGTTGCCAAGCCGTTTCGGGCATGGCATCGGGTCGCGCGTTAACCAGGCGCTTAAGCCGGTTTCAGGAGACGCAAGCAGATGAGCATTTCGTTCGAAGGCCGGGTGGCGATTGTAACCGGCGCAGGCGGCGGCCTGGGCCGCGCCTATGCGCTGGAACTGGCGCGGCGCGGGGCCAAAGTGGTGGTCAACGATCTGGGCGCGGCGCGCGATGGCAGCGGCGCTTCGGATGCGGCGCAGCAAGTGGTCGAGGAAATCCGTGCAGCCGGCGGCGAAGCGATCGCCGATGGCAGCTCGGTCACCGAATTCGAGCAGATGCAGGCACTGGTCGCCAAAGCCAAAGACACCTGGGGCGGCGTGCATGTGCTGATCAACAACGCCGGCATCCTGCGCGACAAGAGCTTTACCAAGATGGACCCGGCCGATTTCGAACTGGTGGTCAAAGTCCATCTGCTCGGCTCGGCCAATGCCACCAAAGCGGTGTGGGATCTGATGCGCGAGCAGAACTATGGCCGCGTGCTGATGACCGCCTCGTCGACCGGGCTGTTCGGCAATTTCGGACAGGCCAATTATGGTGCTGCCAAGCTCGGCCTCGCCGGGCTGACCAAGACGCTTTACCTCGAAGGCGCCAAGTACAACGTGCGCGTCAACACGCTGGCCCCGGTTGCGGCCACCCGGATGACCGAAGACATCCTGCCCGAAGCCGCGTTCAAGCTGTTCGCGCCCGAAAACGTGGTGCCCGCCGCGCTCTACCTGGTGTCTGAAGACGCACCGAGCAATGCGATCGTCGGCGCAGGCGCGGGCGCCTATCACAGCGCTTTCGTAACCATGAACCCGCCGGTGTTCCTGGGCGAAGCCGACCGCACCGTCGAAGGCTTCGCCGAACACTGGGCGCGGATCAGCGACCGCACCGGCGATTTCGTGCCGCAATCGGGCTCCGAACAGAGCCAGGCGATCCTGTCGGTGCTGCAGGCCGCGATGAAAGGCTGACGGGCTGCGTCAAACTGCGCGAGGGTCCCCCCCGTCCGTTCGTGCTGAGCTTGTCGAAGCATGCGCGCTAACGCGCGCCGAACGCGCCATACCTTCGACACCCCCACCCTTGCGCGCATGCTTCGACAGGCTCAGCACGAACGGAGGTCGGAAGTCGGAGGTCGGAGGTCGGGAGACAGGGGACAGGGTTTGCGCTGGCTCAGGGGCAGGTGCCGTGGACCGCGCCGGCCAGTTGCATGCGCTTGATGCGGTCGGCTGCTTCGGCAGGGGTAATCTGCCGCGCGGCGCCGGTGGCATCGTCAACCAGCAGCGGTGCCGCGCAATCGCCGTGCGGAAGGCCATGGTCCGCGTCGGGCAGGGCAATCAGCAGGTGCTGCGCCTGATCGCGATACACCGCGCGCAACACCGGCGCGCCGTGCGCCTGCGGCGCGTGCGGGGCCGCGTGCCCGCAGCCGGCGAGCAGCACGGCGAGGCCCGGCACCAGTTCAATCCGCAACGATTTTCAGCAATTTGCGTTCGAGCGGGGAGAGCACGCCGGCGAGATCGTGCCCGCGTTTCAGCACCTGGCCCGCTTCGCCGTAGAGCGCCCACATCCCCTGCTTGTGGCGCAGCGCCGGGCGCTTTTCGATGCGCGCCGTCGGGCGTTCGGCGGTGCGTTTGAATGCGCTGAAGCTCGCCGCCTCGCGGTCGAACGCAATCGCATAGTCGCGCCATTGGCCGACGGCGACCATGCGGCCGTAGAGATCGAGAATGCGCATCAATTCGACGCGATCGAACGCCACTTGCAAGGCGCTCGCGCGCGGAAACGCGACCACGGTGGCACCGGCCGGGCTCTGGCCCTCGTTGCTGCCGGCCCCGCTCAGCGCCGTGCCCCGCGCCCGGGGTGAACGCGCGCGATCGCGGGTTTGCGTGTTTCGCGGCTGCCGATCATCGGCGCGATCATAAGAGCCTTGGCTGCCATTGGCCATGCCCTTCGAGGCCATTCGCCAGGGCATCGCGCGCGAGTGCGATCGTGACCGGCGCCTTGCGTTCGAGCGACAGCCGGTCAAGCGTGGCGACCAGCGTTTCGGCTGCGGCATGGCTGCGCTCGATCCGCGGGATCAGCCAGTCGAGCACCGCCTCGCCCATGATCAGCCCGCGCCGCCGCGCCAGTTCGCCGATCAGCGCGCGCAGCAGCGCATCGTCGGGCGGGGCGATTGTCAGCGGCAGGGCCGCGCCCAGCCGCGAAGCGAGATCGGGCAGCGCAATCCGCCAGCCGCTGGTTTGCCCGGGCGCGGCGACCGGTGCGCCCGCCACCACCAGCAGCGCGCGATTTTCGGCTTGCGCGCGGTTCCAGCGATGGAACAGATCGACTTCGTCGAGCCGATCGGCATCGTCGACCGCAAGCCCCGCGCCGCTGGCGCCGAACCAGCGCGCGAGCAGGCTCTTGCCCGAACGCGGCGGCCCGCTGAGCACGGCGGTGCGATAGGGCCACGCCTGGCTTGCTTGCAACGCGCTCAGCACGGGTTGCAACGAAGGCCCGGTCACGATCGTTTCGCCGCCCGGTTCCATCGCCAGCGGCAAGGCAATCTGGCTCATCGCCGGATGCTCAGCACGCCCGCCCCTTGCGTCACTTTCCAGCCTTGCGCGCGCAAGCCGGCGGCGAGAGTTTCGATTTCGCCCGCATACGTAACGCGCATGACCGACACCCCGCCGAGCGCCAGCGAGGTGGTGGTCGCGGCCTGCACGCCGGGCACCGCGCGCACCGCGGCTTGCGCGGCGTCGATTGCCGCGACATCGGGGCTGACGAACTGGACCTGATAGACCGCGACGGCAGGCGCGGAACCGCCCAGCGTCGAGGCGGAAGGCGCCGCTGCGCCGCGATTGATACTTTGCGGCGGCGGCAATTTGTCGAGCAGCGCCTGGATCAGTTTTGGATCGATCTGCGGGGCGCTGTTGAGCGAGGGATCGGGGTTGAGCCGGCCTTCGGCGAGCGCCTGCGCATAGATCGCATCGATCCGCCTGACCGCATCGGCGAGCATCGCCGGCAGCTTGTCCTCGCCCGGCGCGGTCAGCTCAAAGCTGCCGAGATACTGGTTGTCGGGGCCGTGCCGCGCGGTGAACGTGCCTTTGATCGGCCCACCCGGCCATTGCCGTTCGAGCCGCGCGATCGGGATCACCACGTCTTCGGCGCCATACTGGTCGAGAATCGTGCGCCACCAGTTGCGGCTGCGCCGGCCGACCTGCCCCGCATCGATCAGCAGGCCATCGGCGCCGCCGCCGCCCGGCCGCACATAGTCGATCACGCTTTCGCCGGTGTGGAAATCGGCCCAGGCCTTTTGCCAGGGCGTGCGCGTTTCGAACACGCTGGCGACCCCGCCCTGATAGAGCAGCGGGATCACCAGCAGCGGTGCCGAACGCGCGCCGCCGCCTTGCAGCCCGAGCAAGCCCGCCGCGCGTGCGCGATCGAACACCACGCCCAGCCGCGCGATATAGCGATGCGGGCCGATGTTTTCGTGTTCGACCGCAATCGCCGAAACCATGCCCGCGAGCGTGCCATCGTCGAGCGAGCCCGCGCCCCCGCTCACCCCGCGCTGCGCATAGAGCTTGTCCCACGCCAGCCGCGTCGCCTTGCGCCAGCCTTCGGCACGCGCTTCGGCGGCGGTCTTTCCGGTGGTTTCGACCTCGATCCCGCCCACTTCGAAATCGCCGGTGCTGGCAACCGGCGCAATCCCGCGATCGCCTTCGATCTGTGCCCATACCACAGCACCGGCCACGCCCAGCAGAACGGCCCCGGCGCCTGCAAGCGCAAGCCGGTGATACCGCGAAGACTTCGACAGAAGGCTCAGAAGGGCCAAGGCAACTCCGACACGGCGAAGCGCCGCAGCAAACGAACACACTGTTTTCCAAGGTCGCGCTGGCGCGCGATGCAGACCTCCCGCCCCGCCTTCCTGCCCGGCCACCAATGATACCATCATGCGGTGGTGGTCGGGCGGGGAGGCGGGGCGGGAGGTCTGCGTTCCCGTCAGGGAACCTCGTCATAACAGCGCGCTTTTGCCCAAAGGCAAGTGGAAATCCAAGCGGGAAAGCGATACGGCCCCCAAACCATGACCAGCGAAACCGACCAGACCGCCCCTTACAGCTACGCCCAGGCCGGCGTGAACATCGCCGCCGGCAATGCGCTGGTCAAAGCCATCGGGCCGCTGGCGCGCGCCACCGCGCGGCCCGGTGCCGATGCCGAACTCGGCGGATTTGGCGGGTTTTTCGATCTGCGCGCGGCGGGCTACAAAGACCCGCTGCTGGTCGCCGGCAACGATGGCGTGGGCACCAAAGTCAAGCTGGCGATCGATCACGACCGGCATGATCAAATCGGCATCGACCTTGTCGCGATGTGCGTCAACGACCTGATTGTCCAGGGCGCCGAGCCGCTGTTCTTCCTCGATTATTTCGCTACCGGCAGGCTCGACACCGGCGTTGCCGAGCGCGTGATCGCAGGCATTGCCGAAGGCTGCCGGATCGCCGGCTGCGCGCTGATCGGCGGCGAAACCGCCGAGATGCCGGGGATGTACGCGCCGGGCGACTATGACCTTGCCGGCTTTTGCGTCGGCGCGGTCGAACGCGGCGAGCAATTGACCGGCGACCGCGTGGCCGCAGGCGATGTGCTGCTGGGGCTTGCCGCTTCGGGCGTGCATTCGAACGGTTATTCGCTGGTCCGGCGCCTTGCCGCCGACAAAGGCTGGAAGCTCGACCGCCCGGCACTGTTCGACAACGAACGCCTGCTGATCGACCATCTGATCGAGCCGACGCGGATTTATGTGAGGACGCTGCTGCCGTTCATCCGCGCCGGCCGCGTGCATGCGCTGGCGCATATCACCGGCGGCGGACTGCTCGAAAACGTGCCGCGCGTGCTGCCCGCCGGGCTCCACGCGCGGATCGACGCCGATGGCTGGGACCAGCCGCGATTGATGGCGTTTCTCCAGGCACAAGGGCAGATCGAGCCCGAGGAAATGGCGCGCACGTTCAATTGCGGGATCGGCATGGTGCTCGCGGTGGCGCCCGACGAAGCCGCGCCGCTCGCCGCCGACCTTACCGCAGCGGGCGAAACCGTGTTCACCGTGGGCCACGTGATCGCCGGGCCGCGCGGCTGCACCGTGTCGGGCCATGCCGAAACGTGGTCGGCGCGCGCGTCGTGGGAAGCCGTGCACTATGCCTGACACGCCGCCGCGCGTGCCCGTGGCGGTGCTCATTTCGGGCAGCGGCACCAATATGGCGGCGCTGCTCTATGCCAGCCGCCATCCGCAATGCCCCTACCGCATCGTGCTGGTCGCGTCGAACCGCGCCGATGCGGGCGGGCTGGTGCTGGCGCAAGCCGAAGGCGTGGCAACATTTGTGCTGTCACACAAAGGCATGACGCGCGACGATCACGACGCGGCGATGGAAGCCGCAGTGCTGGGCGCCGGCGCGCGCTATATCGCGCTGGCCGGCTATATGCGCATTCTGGGCGCGGCGTTCGTGACGCGCTGGGCCGATCGCATGGTCAATATCCATCCGAGCCTGCTGCCCAGGTACCAGGGGATCCACACGCATGCGCGCGCGCTGGCGGCGGGCGACAGCCATGGCGGCTGCACGGTGCATCTGGTCACGCCCGAACTCGATCATGGTCCGGTGCTCGGGCAGATTGCGGTGGCGATCGTGCCCGGCGACACGCCCGAAAGCCTTGCCGCGCGCGTGCTCCTGGCCGAGCACCAGCTCTATGCGCGGTGCCTCGCGGAACTGGTCGCGCGCGCGCGTTCGCCCGAATGGCTGACCGGGCGGGTGCGCGAGCACGCGCTGGCGCTGCCGGCGAGCGACGAAGCGCGCAGCCACGGCATGACCAGCTTTGGCGTGATCAAGGGCAAGAAATTCGCTTACGTCGCGACCAACCATCATGGCGACGGGCGCATCGCGCTGCTGGTCAAGATCAGCGGGCTTGACGAGCAGGAAGCGCTGATCGAGCGCGACCCCGGCCGGTTCTATCGCCCGGCCTACTTCGGCGACGACTGGATCGCGATTCTGCTGAACCCCCCGGAGTCAGATGGGGCCGAGCCCGATTGGGACGAAGTGGCCGAATGGCTGCAACGCAGCTGGCTGGCGGTGGCACCGCGCAAGCTGGCGCAGCTGCTGGGCGAATGACCGCGCGCAAAGCCAGTCCGTTCGGCGCGATAACAGTCCACAGCGCGCTGCAATCGCTTGCCGAAAACACCGGCGGGCTGTTCATGACCGCGTTTCTGGTCAAACAGGGCCTGTCGCAGCCGCTGGCGCTGGCCGCCTTTGCCGCGCTGGTGATGACGCGGTTTGCCATGCGCCCGCTGGTGCTGCCTTTGGCCATCGGTCGCGGGTTGCGGCAAGTTGTGCTGGCGGGGATCGTGGTGCGCGCGGGCGGCTATGTGCTCTTGGGCTTTGTCCGCCACGCCGATGGCTGGATGCTGGGCTATGTGCTCGCGATGGGGCTCGGCAGCGTGCTCTACTGGACCGCGTGGCATGCGTGGAACGCGGCGATTGCCGATCAGGCCTCGCGCGGGCGGCAAGTCAGCCTGCAACAGGCGGCGACCGCCAGCGTCGGCATTGTCGCCCCGGTGCTGGGCGGGCTGATCCACGACCGCATGGGGCCGATTGCGGGCTTTGCGCTGGTCGCGGCGATCCAGCTGGCGGCGGCCTGGCCGCTGATGGCCGCACCCGATGTGCGCATCGCGCCCGAGGCACGGCTGGAACCGCGCGTGATCGGCTTTGCGCGGCCTTTGTACTGCGCCGAAGGGCTGCATTCGGGCGCAGTCAACGTGGTTTGGAACCTTGCGCTGTTCGTATCGCTGGGCGAACGCTTCGGCGCATTTGGCGGCACTTTGGCGCTCGCGGGCGCATGTGCTGCGGGTGCGAGCCTGCTGGTCGGGCGGCGCATCGATGCCGGGCATGGCCGAGCGATGGTGCCGCTCGCTTACGGCTGCGCCGGGTTTGCCGTGCTGGTGAAAGCGCTCGCCTGGCAGCACCCGGTCGCAGCCGTCGCCGCGACCGCGCTGGGCGCGGTGGTCACCCCGATCACCCAGGTGGCGCTGCTCGCGCCGCTTTATGCCATGGCGCGGCGTTCGGCCTGCCCCTTGCGCTTTGCCATGGCGACCGAAGCCGGCTGGGACCTCGGCTGCGCGCTCGCCTGCCTGTTGGCCGCCACCACACTCGCGCTGGGCGCGAGCTTTGCCTGGCCGATCCTGGCCGGCCTCGCGGGTGTGGCGACTGTCATGCTGATGCTGGTGCGGTGGTATGCCGCGCAACCAACCCGGGCAGTTTAGGCGCCACAGACGACTTCGCGGTTCGAGCGGACGGCGAAGCCGCCATGGCGGGATCGTTGCGCTAAAGTGCGTGGGGCCGGTTGCATTGGGCGGCAGAGCCGTGGCATGTGCCGGGCCTATGAGGCTGTTGCTGGCAATCGTGATCATGGCCTTGGCCGGTTGTTCTTCGAACAACGGCGCTTCGCAGCAGGCCGCACAGGGTGCCGCGCGGTCAACCGCAACAGTGCCAGCCGCAAAACCCAAGCGTTTATCGGCCGGCAAACCCGACGCATTGCATCTGGACGAAGCCTTTTGCGCTGGAAAGGGCGCCGATCCGGACGGGCCATTCGGCAACGCCAAAGCCTGCTTTATGGCGGCATGCGCGCAAGGCGATGCCGCTTCCTGCAAAGATGCGGCCACATACAATGAAAATGGCGCGCCAGCCGAGGAACAGCTTGCCAGCGGCGGCGACAATCGCCTGGAAGACAAGGATTAT